>JANLTD010001030.1:0-3365 GCA_031362765.1 Acidobacteriota bacterium
GACAACCATTTTGCTGATCAATCTGCAAAAAAATGTTTCGGTTAATCCCGCTGATTTCAAGATCGCTTTGCCAAAGGAAACCAAGATCATCAAAAATTAATTGCTGTAAGTTTTTTACCCAGATTTCAAGCAATTGCTTGAAGTCTGCGTAAATTTTCAAATGCGCAATTACTAATTGATCAAATCGTTCTTGCAGATTACTTTCACGCTCAGGGAACTTTTCGCCGCTTGCGGTGTCTAAACAGAAAAAGACGCGCGGATTTTTTTTGCAGCTTATAAAACATACCTTAGGTCTTTGAAAATTAAATCCGATAAAAGCCGTCGGAGATGGCGAAAGCTTATAGCCACGGGCTCAAGCCTGTGGAAACGTTCGAAATATAGATTTAAGCGATCGAAGATAGTGACAGAAAAACTGATGCGAAATATTAGTCTGTAACCCGCCTTCGCGGGCTTGAAATTTCGTTCACAAACCACAGGCTTGCGCCTGTGGCTACACGCTTTCACTCGCTACGCGAGCTAAAAGTACATTTTGTATTTAAGGATTTATTTTTCCAGCACCATCAGTTTATTGAGAGAATGATTAAAAACGGCTTTGTGTCGTCGGCAAAGTTCGCCGTCAAACCAGGGAGAAATTTATGCGAAATATAGTTTTAATGCTTGTCATACTTCTATGCTCGATCGGTATCTGCGCGCAGGACGCAACGGAAGGCGCGCTTTTCGCCGTCGGCAATAAAGGCAAAGAGCTCGGCACGTGTCCGCTCAAACATACTTCGGTCAAAACCGACATCAGCGGTTTCCTCGCCCGCGTCACGGTCACGCAGGAATTTGAAAACAATTTTACCGAACCGATCGAAGCCGTTTATACATTTCCGCTCTCGCAAAATTCGGCGGTTGACGCGATGACAATGCGCGTTGGCGAGCGAACTATTCGCGGCAAAATTCTAAAGCGCGAAGAAGCCCGCAAAGTTTATGAAGATGCGAAGACCGAAGGCAAAACCGCGAGTCTGCTTGATCAGGAACGCCCGAATATTTTTACGCAAGCGGTCGCCAATATCCTGCCGAACGAGAAGATCACCATCGAGATCTCTTACGTCGAAACACTCAAATACGAAGACGGAAGCTATGAATTTGTTTTTCCGATGACGGTCGCGCCGCGGTATATTCCCGGTTCGGTCAAAGACGCCAACAAGATCTCGCCGACGGTTGCCGAAACACGCGCCGGACACGATATTTCGATCGAAGTAAATTTGGATGCCGGCGTTCCCGTCGAAGAGATCCGCTCAAATTCGCACGAGATCGAAAGCCTCAATCTGAGCGCAAACAGCGCGCGCATTTCTCTCAAAGACGCCGAAACGATTCCGAACAAAGATTTTATATTGCGCTATGACGTAACCGGAAAACGCATCGAAGACGCGATTCTGACGCACAAGGACGCGCGCGGCGGATTTTTTACGCTGATGCTTTCGCCGCCCGACAAATTCACGACCGAAGATGTGACGCCAAAGGAAATTGTTTTCGTGCTCGACACGAGCGGCTCGATGTCGGGTTTTCCGATCGAAAAAGCCAAAGAAGCATTGAAATTGTCGCTTGACGGGCTTTATCCGAACGACACTTTTAACCTGATAACTTTCGCGGGCGACACCGCGATCGTGTTCGATAAACCGGTGCCTCCGACGCAAGCGAATCTCGAACGGGCGCAAAGATTTCTCGACGAAAAGGAAAGCGGCGGCGGAACGGAAATGATGGCGGCAATCCGCGCCGCGCTCGAACCATCAGACGCGCAAGATCACGTTCGCATCGTCTGTTTTATGACCGATGGCATGGTCGGCAACGAAGCCGAGATCATCGCGGAAGTTCAAAAACATCCCCGGGCGCGTGTTTTCAGTTTCGGCATCGGCGAATCGGTCAACCGTTATCTGCTTGACAAGATCGGCCAGGAAGGAAATGGCGAAGCCGAATATGTCGCGCTCACAGACGACGGCTCAAAGGCAGCGAAAAAGTTTTACGAACGCGTCCGCACGCCGCTTCTGACCGATATTTCGATTGATTGGAACGGTTTGGCAGTGACCGGCATTTATCCGAAAAAGATCGGCGATCTGTTTAGCGCAAAACCTGTCATCATTCACGGACGCTACGCCAAAGCGATGAGCGGCACGATCAAACTCAAAGGAAAAGTCGCCGGGCAGGAATTGGTGCGCGAAATTCCGATAAATTTGCCTGAAACCGAAGCGGCGAACGATGTTTTGGCGACGCTCTGGGCGCGGACGAAAATTGACGATCTGATGAGCAAGAGCTTGAAATACAACGCCGAAGAGGAAGAGGCATTTCTCGATCTCAAAACCAAAACGAAAGCCGACATCATCGGGCTTGGCTTGAAATACAATCTGCTGACGCAATTTACATCGTTCGTCGCGGTCGAAGAAAAGGTCAGGACGGTCGGCGGAAAACCGCGAAAGGTTGAAGTTCCCGTAAATCTACCCGCGGGAATGCGTGAAGAGGATTCGCCTTTCAGAATATTAGAAATCAACAATTCATTACAACGGCCGCCTAAAGTTCGACTTCTCAAATCGTCGAACAGCATTGGGAACTTTAGTTACGGAAACGGTATGGGAAGCGGTCGCGGAAGCGGAAATGGAAACGGTAATGGATTAGGCGACGGAGATGCAAATATTCCGAAGGTAATTTCCGGCGGAGTTGTCAACGGGAAAGCCACGAATCTCGTCAAACCGCAGTATCCGGCGGCGGCGCGAACCGTTCGCGCAAGCGGCGCGGTCAATATTCAGGTCGTCATTGACGAAAGCGGCAAGGTAATTTCCGCGACTGCCGTGAGCGGCAATCCTTTGCTTCGGGCGGCGGCAGAACAAGCCGCGCGGAGTTCAAATTTTACGCCGACGATGCTGTCAGGACAGCCTATTAAGGTGACGGGCGTAATCGTCTATAACTTTGTCACCGGGCAATCGACTGCTACAGTCACCGAAAGCCGCGTTGACGAGCCGAAAATACCCGAAGTCGAGGAAACGCCCGAGCTTAAGGAAACTCCGCTCTCGCCCGAAATGAAAGCGGAACAGGAAGAGCTCGAAAAAAAGAGATTGGCCGAAGCCGAAAGACTCGAAAAAGAAAGACTCGCCGAAGTTGAGCGAAAAGAAAAAGAAGCGCGGCGGCGGCAGATCTTCGCCGAAAAGTTTCATTTCTGGGTCTTTGCGGTCTTTGAACGGCTCGAAAAAGGTCAAACCGGTGCGGCTGAAAACGAATCGAAATTTGTCGCGGAAGGCAAAGCCGATGTGCAGATCTGGTTCACCGACAAAACGGCGGAAGCGGTTGAAACCCTTAAAATTTTGGGTTTCGAGATTGTTGGCGATAAAGAC
>JANLTD010001073.1:0-3546 GCA_031362765.1 Acidobacteriota bacterium
CTCGTTTGCACGGCAAAAGCCGAAAGCCGGCTCGGACGGCTTGCCGAATCGCAGACGAAGATCGAACAGGCTTTAAGTCTGATCGAAGATTCGCGCAACAAGATCAGCCGCCAAGATTTGCAAGCCAGATTTTTTGCGACCAATCAGGATTATTACGAATTTTATATTGATCTGTTGATGCGGCGGCACAAAGCCGAACCGAAAGGAGGTTTTGACGCGCTTGCTTTGCAGGCGAGCGAGCGGGCGCGGGCGCGAAATCTTCTCGAATCAATCGGGCAAACCGAATTGCGCGAAGGAATTCCCGCCGAATTGCTTGAAAAAGAAAAGTCACTTCGGCAAACGATCAACGCCAAAGAGATGCTTCGCCAAAAATATATCGCCGCCAAGTCTCTTGATAAAAAAAACGAGATCGAAAAGGAAATTTCAAGTTTGATCGGCGAACTTCAGGATGTGGTCGGAAAGATCCGCGTTGCCAATCCGAAATTTGCGGGCTTTTTCGATGCCAAACCATTGAGTTTG
This sequence comes from Acidobacteriota bacterium, assembly GCA_031362765.1. Lineage (GTDB taxonomy): Bacteria > Acidobacteriota > Blastocatellia > Pyrinomonadales > Pyrinomonadaceae > JAFDVJ01. The sequence goes on from JANLTD010001073.1 coordinate 520, forward strand.
CAGCAAATTCAATCCGCGGTTTTGGACGATGATTCGGTTTTGCTTGAATATTCGTTGGGCGCGGAGCGCAGCTTTTTGTTTGTCGGCGCAAAAAATTCGCTCAAAGTAATTGAATTGCCGAAACGCGCAGAGATCGAGGCTTTGGCGCGCGCCTTTTACGATTCTTTGAAGATGCCGCGAAACGCATTGCCGAACGAAACCGATCGGCAGACCGAATTAAGAATTCAAAATAACGACGCGGAATTGCAAAGAACTTCTGCCGCACTTGGCAAAATGTTAATTCTTCCCATTGCCGATGCGATTGAAAACAAAAGACTTTTGATCGTCAGTTCGGAAGTTTTGCAATACATTCCGTTTGCGGCTCTTTTGAGTCCCAAGTTCCAAGTTCCGGGTTCCAAGTCTGCGTTGCAAACCGGGACAACAACGAACAGCCAACCACGAACGACGAACCAATTTTTGATCGAGACAAACGAAATCGTTAATTTGGCGTCCGTTTCGGCGCTCGCAACTTTACGAAAAACGGAACGTCAACCGACAAATAAAGAATTGGCGATTTTTGCTGATCCGGTTTTTGAAAACAATGACGAGCGGCTGGTTCCGACGGTCAAACAAAAAGCCGATTCGACCACGCGGAGCAAATATTCGCGGCTGATGTTTAGCGGACAGGAAGCCGCCAAGATCGCTCTTTTCGTGCCGGCTGAAAAGAGTTTTACGGCAATCGGATTAGAAGCAAATTTGACGAATTTGCGCAAACAAGACTTGGGTCAGTATCGCATTTTGCATTTTGCCACGCATAGTTCGCTCGATCCCCGATTTAACGAACTTTCGGGCGTCGTACTTTCGCTGATTGATGAAAAAGGCAATTCGCAAGAGGGAATTTGGCGGTTGAATGAAATTTACAATCTCAGGCTAAATGCCCAACTCGTTGTTTTGAGCGCGTGTGAAACCGCTTTGGGTACGGAAATTCGCGGGGAAGGTCTGGTCGGATTTACGCACGCCTTTATGTATGCGGGCGCAAAAAGCGTCGTCGCGAGTCTGTGGCTGGTTGACGACCGACCGACCTTCAAATTGATGGAAAGATTTTATCAGGCGATGTTAAAAGAAAACCTGCCGCCGTCCGTCGCTTTGCAAAAAGCGCAAATTTCGATGATAAAAGAAAAAGGATTGGACAATCCGTTTTATTGGGCGGCTTTTACTTTGCAGGGCGAATGGAGATGAGTAATTTGCGATTTGCAATTTGCGATTTGCGATTACCTTGTGATTTGCAATTTTTGATTTTCTTTTGAATGTTAACGTTTCAAACAATTGCAAATTGCAAATCGCAAATCGCAAATAAAATGAAGAAATGGGGATTGGAATATGACTGAGAAAGAATTGTTGCAGAGGACTAAGACATTCGCTTTGAGAGTTATCACATTGGTCGCGGCTTTGCCGAATAGTTTGGCGGGAAGAAAAAGCGGCGACCAATTGATGCGTTCCGGAACTTCGGTAGCATCGAATTATCGAGCCGCTTGTCGCGGACGGTCAAAAGCAGAATTTATTGCTAAATTGGGCGTTGTCGAAGAAGAAGCCGACGAAAGCGCATTATGGATGGAATTGATAATCGAAGGGAAATTGATGAAGAAAAACCTGGTCGAGAGTTTATGGCAGGAATCGGTTGAGCTGACCAAAATTATGGCGGCATCAAAAATCTCGGCACGAGGCAAAAAATAAATTGCAAATCGCAAATCGCAAATCGCAAATTTCTAATGTCTGAAATCGGCACAAAAGTTAAATGGCAGTTGACGCAGGAAGCATTTGATAAATTGCTTGCGGCGTTGGACTCCGGGAATCGCGACGCGGCGGGCGAAAAATATCTGCGGATTCGCCGCAATCTCGTTCGTTTTTTTGAAGGCCGCGGGTTTTATGAAGCGGAAGCGCACGCCGACGAGGTTTTTAATCGAACAGCCAAAAAACTTACCGAAAGCGAAATTCAAGATGTCGGTCAATATGTCTATGGCGTGGCGCGGATGCTGATTCTTGAAATTTACAAAGTGCGTGAAAAAGAAAGCCGCATCGTCAAAGATTTACCGGAATCCGAATTTCCGCAAGCCTTAGCGGATGAACAAGCCGAAACGGAAAAAAAACTCGGCTGTCTAAACAAATGTTTGCGGGAACTTTCGCCGGAAAACAGTAAAATTATCGTCCAGTATTATCAGGGCGAGAAACGGAACAAGATCGAAAACCGGCAGCGTCTTGCGCAAGATCTGGGAATACCGCAAAACGCTTTGCGAAACCGTGCGGTGCGTCTGCGCGAGAAATTGGAAGATTGTATTTTGAATTGTCTGAAAAAAAATTAAAAAAATTGCGACACATTTTTGTCAAAATTGCCAGTTCAAGATAGGAGACGCGTTTTTTGACACACCAAAATAGGACGACAGCAAAAAGAGTTTTTGCGAAAAAGAAATAAAAAAAACGCTAAATAATTGATGAACAACGATTTTCAGGAACAAAACGCGATTCGCTATTTCTTGGGCGAACTTTCCGAAACCGAACAGACCGCGGTTGAAGAAAGATTTTTTACGGACGCGGAATTTAGCGATTGGCTCGACGAGGTCGAAACGGATCTGATTGATTCTTACGTTCGTAATGAACTCGATGCCGCGCAAAATCAGAAATTTGAACAAAAGTTTTTAGTTTCCGAACGCCGTCAATCAAGAGTCAAAGCCGCAACGGTGCTTTTGGAAAAAGAAAGGTCAATGGTTTTGGTGCCGGTTACGGAAACTGCCAAGTCTTCATTTTGGGAAAGTCTCAAAGGATTTTTTACTGTTCCGCAATTGGTCTATGCGTCGTTCGGCATTTTGCTTCTTGCTTTGATCGGCGCAATTATGTTTGTTTGGCAGCGCCCAGTTGAAATAGTCAAAATCGGAAACGAAGATATCAAGATCCAGCCGACAAAACAACCTACGCCGATGAGTTCGCCCGCACATACGCCGACTCAAAAACCGGTCGAAACCGAGCAAAACACAAATTCGCCGACGATTGAGC
>JANLTD010001076.1:0-2839 GCA_031362765.1 Acidobacteriota bacterium
GTTTGATGCAAGGGAAAAACCTTTTACGAATGGAAGCGAAATATCTCTTAAAAGAATTACTGCAAGGCGAAGCGACCGATGCCCAAATTGCCGCCGCATTGGTTGCGTTGGCGATTAAAGGCGAAACCGTCGAAGAACTTGCCGGAATGGCGGAAGCGATGCGCGAAAATTCGACTAAGATCAATGCAACTCATACAGATTTTATTGATACCGCCGGAACCGGTTCGAGCCGTGTCAAAACATTTAATGTTTCGACCGCCGCCGCTTTTGTGATTGCCGGTGCGGGTTTGCCGGTTGCGAAACACGGCAGCCGCGCGGCGACTTCAAAATCGGGAAGCGCCGATGTTTTGAAGGCTTTGGGTGTTAATGTTTCAGCGAGTCGCGAAACTTCGGAAAAATGTTTGAACGAGATCGGCATCTGTTTTATGTTCGCGCCGCTTTATCACGCTTCGACGGCGCGAGTCGCCGCAGTTCGCAGAGAATTGGGCGTTCATACGACATTTAATTTATTAGGGCCGATGACGAATCCGGCAAATGCGCCGTTTCAAATAATGGGAGTTTGGCACAAAGATCTGGTCGCGCCGATCGCCGAAACACTTCGTGCGCTTGGAACAAAACGAGCTTTGGTTGTTCATGGACTCGACGGTTTGGACGAGATCACTGTTTCAGCCAAAACTTCCGTAGCCGAAATTACGCCAGAATACATTAAGTTTTACGAAGTTTCGCCCGAAGATTTCGGGTTTGAAACCATCAAAGATATTTCAGATCTGCGCGGCGGCGATGCTTCGCATAATGCTGAGATAATCAAAGAAATTTTGGAAAATAAACGAAAAGACGCCGCTCGGACTCTGGTTATCATAAACGCGGCGGCCGCAATTTATGTTGGCGGAAAAGCTGAAAGTTTGAGCGATGCCGCACGCATTGCAACCGAAAGTTTGGAGAGCGGCGCGGCTTTTGAGAAATTAGAAAGATTGAAAGAAAAAACAAATGTTCCTGACTGAAATCATCGAATTAAAAAAGAAACGACTCGAAATCGCACGAGCAAACCGCGATTTTGAAGAGTTGAAGTCGGCGGCAATCGCAAGGCGCGAAAAAGCGCAAAGTCATCGTCTTCGTGAAAATTTACAGAAAGATCAAATCAATATCATTGCTGAGATCAAACGCGCTTCGCCGTCGAAAGGCGTGATCAACGATCAAATCGATGTCGCTGAGGTTGCCCGAAATTACGAGCAAGGCGGCGCGTGTGCGATCTCGGTCTTAACGGAAGAAGATAATTTTAAAGGAAGTCTGGAAGATTTGCGGACGGCACGTGAATCGGTCAAACTGCCGATTTTGCGAAAGGATTTTATCTTTGATGAATTTCAAATATTTGAAGCGGCGGAAGCCGGCGCGGATGTGATTTTGCTGATCGCCGCAATGCTCGAAGACGAAGATTTAGAAAGGCTTCACCATCTTGCTGAGCAAGATCTGGGAATTGATGCGCTCGTTGAAGTCCATACTTTGGAAGAATTAGAGCGTATTAAGAAAACGAAAGCGAAAATCATCGGCATCAATAATCGCGATCTGCACACGTTCAAAGTTTCGCTCGACGTATCGCGCGAACTCATCAAAAATGCGCCCGATGATGCTTTGATGATAACAGAAAGCGGAATTTCGACCGCCGAAGAGATTTTGGAATTAAAGAGTTTAGGTTTTTCAGGATTTTTGATCGGTGAAACTCTGATGCGCTCGGGAAATCCGTTTGAAATGTTAAAATCAATGCAATGAGCGAAATCCATCTAAGATACAAAAATCAGACCCGAAAAGAACGGCATTGGACGATTCATCTGCTCGCGGGCATCAAACTTTTCAAGGGCATTTTGCTGTTTATTGTCGCGGTCAAGTTGTTGAGTTTATTAAACAAAGACGTTGGCGAATGGTTTGCCGATTTCATTGCGCGGCATCGGATTGATCCTGAAAACAGACTCGTTCATTCGATCATCGAAAAGATTTCGGGCATCAATAATAATAATTTGATCGCGTTCAGTGTCGGTTCATTTTTATATTCGGCATTGCAGTTGACCGAAGGTATTGGTTTATGGCTCGAAAAGCGTTGGGCGGAATTTTTGACGGTGATTGCGACATCGCTCTTGATTCCGATTGAAATCTACGAGATTTACGAGAAATTTACTTGGCTGAGAATCGCGGCATTTGCCGTTAATGTATTTATCGTTTGGTATCTGGCGACACGGCTGAGAGATGAGAAGAAAGAAATGATTATCCACGAAGAAACACAAAGCGAAAACGAAGTTTAATAAAAAGTCTTCGTGAAAACTTCGTGTTCCTTCGTGGATATAAATTGTCATGACAAGAGTTAAGATCTGCGGCATCACAAATCTCGAAGACGCGCTACTTTCGGCGGAATTCGGCGCCGACGCGCTCGGTTTTAATTTTTACGAAAAGAGCCCACGCTACATTGCGCCCGAAAAAGCGCGTGAGATCATCGAACAATTGTCAACGGAGATTTTGAAAGTCGGGGTTTTCGTCAATGAAAGTCTGGACAAAATTATTGAAATTGCCGAAATTGCCAAACTCGACGCGCTCCAGCTTCACGGCGAAGAAACGCCCGAATTTGCGCGTGAATTAAAGTCGAAAACCGGTCTTGAAATCATCAAAGCCTTCCGCGTTTCGCCCGAATTCAAGCCCGAGGACGTTTTGAAATACGAAACGGACGCGATTTTACTTGATGCATATAACCCAAAAGAACACGGCGGAACAGGCGAAACGTTCGATTGGGAAATTGCGAAGAAAATTCAGGAGATATTTCCGAAAATGTATCTTGCGGGCGGAATCTCTAAAG
>JANLTD010001087.1:0-1911 GCA_031362765.1 Acidobacteriota bacterium
GTTTGATGAGTTTGACGGACGTCTTTTTTTCATAGTCCCGGTCCGCCCGCGTGGCTAGATAAACCGCGCCCATACCGCCGCGCCCGATTTCCCGTTCAATTCGATACGCGCCGAAAATCTGCCCGACACGCGATAAATTCGTAAGGTTTTCTTCGACCAAATCCGTCAAAGGCGCAAGCGCAGGCGATTCGATAAAGGCTTCCGCGTCGTCGTGCGCTTCGAACAGCGATTTAACCTCCGCAAGCAAATTTTGATTCGCGCCGCAGGAATTTTCAATAAACCTATCGCGCTCGCTTTCGGGCGATTCAAGCGCGGCATAGAAAATTTCTTTGACTTTCCCCCAAAGTTCGGCGTCCATAATTTTTGAATAACAGATCTGCTTTATTCATCCCTCATCCTTCATCCCTCATCCTTCTAAAGAGCCACGCTTTCGCCATCGTCCATTCGCGTTTGACGGTTGCCGGAGAAATGCCAAGAACGTGCGCAGTTTCTTCGATGGTTAAGCCGCCAAAGAAACGAAGTTCGACAATTCGGCTTTGTTGTTCGTCAAATTCGGCGAGTTGTTTTAAGGCTTCGTCGAGCGCGAGTAAATCAATATCGGGTTTTTTAGAAAAACTAAGAGCATCTTCAAGGGTGATTCGTTGAACTTCACCGCCGCGTTTTTCGGTTAAATGCGCCCGCGCGTGATCAACCAAAATATGCCGCATCACATTCGACGCGACAGCAAAAAAATGGGCGCGATCCTGCCATGAAATGTCCGAAATATCAACCAACTTCAAATATGCTTCGTGAACGAGCGCAGTCGGTTGAAGCGTGTGGTCAGAGCGTTCTTTGCGAAGATATTGTCCGGCAATTTTCCTGAGTTCATCATACACAAGCGACAAAAGCGCGTCTGCCGAAGCGCGATTGCCGCCGCTCCAATCCCTTAAGATCACGGAAATTTGTTTCTGTTCATCGCTCATTTTTCACATCATTATACGCCGTTTATAAAAAATTTGAAAAAAATTGAGCCGATTTCCCGAAAATTCCCGCTAAACAATACAGAGACAAAACTTTTAGTATCAATTTTTTTCATCAAACCTAAAAATTGTCTGAAATTTTTGTCCAAGACACAGACGGTTTTTGGTTTGAAGCGCAGAAACCGTCTGACTCAAACATTTATTGTGACGGTTATTTTATGTCGTTCATAAGCATAGAATAACTCTCCTTAGAGAACAAAGCTATGGGGGTGGCTTTGTTCTCTTTTTTTGCCAAAAACACTTCCGATTCCACTTCAAAACAACATATTGTTGTCAAAGGCAATTTATCTGAGCCAATTTGTAAAAAAATCTCGCTAAACAATATAGAGTCCAATTTTTATTAATTTATTGTGAGAAGAAAGATGATTTCAAGATACTATCAAGTTTTTGCGTTAATTTTAGTTTTTACAGGTTTTCAGACGGCGTTTGCTCAATATACAAGCACGGTTGTTGAAAATGAGCCGGAAGACGTTAGTGTTCTTTATAACAACGGAGCAGTTTCGACCGGCGCAACGTCGAAAAGCGGTGTTGTCGCACCGACCGGTTTTCAGTGGAGCGAATGCCAAAACGATACGGGCAATACAACCGAAACCAACACGGTAATCGGTTACAGCGCGGCTGTTAACGCATTCCACCTGGCCGATAATTTTACAATTCCGGTTGGGCAAAATTGGAGAATTTCGAGCATCATCGTATGGGGATTTTTTCAAGGTTGGACCGCGCCGCAATCGCCATTTTCCGGTGGTTTTCTCCGAATCTGGAATGGTCGCCCGGGCGACGCGGGTTCGACCGTGGTGTTTGGCGACACAACCACTAACCGTTTGCTCTCTTCGACGGAGGCAAACATCTATGCTATCAATAATTCATCCATTCCCGTCTCTTCCGTCAGCAC
>JANLTD010001105.1:0-12189 GCA_031362765.1 Acidobacteriota bacterium
AGATCGCTAAGGATAAAGGCGCTGTCGGTATTTTGCTGATCTCGCGCGAAGACAAGTTTGAGAACGACAAATATGCGCGCGTTAAATACGACCAAACCGAGGGCGAATCGGCTGTCCCGACGTTTGCCGTTTCGCGCACCACGGCTGCGAACATTCTCGGCATCAAAGAAGCGGAACTGAAAACCATCGAAACTCTGACGGCGATGAAAAAAGATACGACCGCAAAAGTTAAAGTCGGCTTTCGCGATCTGTCGCCGGCGGTAAGCTTTAAGGTCAATCTCGTTAAACAGACGACCGATGCCTATAACGTCATCGGGATTTTGGAGGGCACCGACGCAACGCTGAAATCGGAAGCGATCGTCATCGGTGCGCATTACGATCATCTGGGCAAAGGCGGACAAGGAAGTCTCGCGGTCAATTCAACGGAAGTCCATCACGGCGCGGACGACAACGCTTCGGGAACTTCGGCCTTGATCGAAATGGCACGGATCTTCGCCAAAGAAAAGAAAAACAAACGCACTATTATTTTTATCGCATTTGGCGGCGAAGAAGAAGGTTTATTAGGTTCGAAACATTATGTCAACAATCCCATCTTTCCGCTCGATAAAACCGTCGCGATGATCAATATGGATATGGTCGGGCGCCTTAAAGACGATAAATTAACGGTCGGCGGAATCGGCACGGCAAGCGAATGGAAAGATCTTGTGACAAAGAAAAACGAAGTGATTCCGCCGGTTTACGATAAATCACAGAAAAACAACTTCGTTCCGACCTCAAACGAAAAAAAGGAAAGCGTCAGCCGTTTTGCTCTGCAGCTCAGCGAAGACGGCTTCGGTCCCTCGGATCATGCATCGTTCTACACCAAGCAAATTCCGGTGCTGTTTTTCTTTACGGGTTCGCACGAAGATTATCACAAACCTTCGGACACGGCGGATAAAATAAATTACGGCGGCATATTGAGAATCATCGTCTATGTCGCCGACATCACGCGCTACATTGACCAGAATTCCACACGTCCGACCTACACGGTTGCAAAATCATCGTCAACCGGCGGCCGGACAAATTTCAACGTCACTATCGGTGTTATTCCGGGTTACGGCGAAGCAACCGACGGAATGCTGCTTGACGGCGTGCGCGACGGTTCGCCGGCCGCGATCGCCGGATTAAAAGCAGGTGACAAGATCGTCAAATTCGCCGGCAAGGAAATTCGGAATGTACAGGATTACACCTTTATCCTCGGCGAACTCAAAGCCGATACCGAATACGAGATCGAAATAATGCGCGGGACCGAAAGAATTACCTTGAAAGTAAAACCGGCGGCGCGAAAATAAGACGAAGAGACGAAGGGACCGGGAGACGCGGAGACGCGGAGACGAAGGGAAAGTTAGATGGCAAGAAAACTTTTGATTTTGATGTGCTTTATTTTTACTTTTTCTGCTTGTGAAAAGAGTATTTCGGAAACGAAGCCGCAAAATGTCAAAGCGGCGCAGACGGCGACGCCGATACCGACGCCGTTAATTCCGAAAGACGGAAATTACGATGGCAAGGGCACGGTCACGAAGATCAACAGCGAAGGCGGCTCGATCGAAATCAACCACGAAGAGATGAAGGATTTAATGCCCGCGATGCAGATGGAATTTTTCGTCAAAGACAAAGCTTTGCTAAAAGGTTTGTCGGTCGGCGACAAGATTGATTTTGTGGTCGAATACAAACATCCGACCGAAATTATTTCCGCCATCAAAAAAGTGCCATGATTTTCTTAAGATTTTGCCTGCGAAATACACGAAAGAAACGAAAAATAAATCAAACATAATTCTTTTTTTCATAACTGAGCGGCATAGTTTTTGCTTACTTGAAAATTATGAAATATTTTAAGATTTTTGCCCACGAAACACACGAAAGGCACGAAAAAAGAAAAAAGATTTGGATAAAATGATTTTTTTTCGTTTTTTTCGTGCGTTTCGTGGGCAAAAACCAGTTAAAAACCGGTAACGAGATGTCAAGACACCAAAAAACAATGAAAACGATAAAATTTTGCAAATTTCACGGCTTCGGCAATGATTACGTCGTTATCGAACAAAGCGAACTCGCCGAAGTTTCGGATCTTGGCGAATTCACCCGAAATTTCTGTCATCGAAATACCGGCGTGGGCTCGGACGGAATCGCAATTCTGGAACGATCAACCGATACCGAGGCAGATTTTTCGTGCCGCATCATCAATCCCGACGGCAGCGAAGCCGGATTTTCCGGTAACGGGACGCGCTGCGCGGTCGCTTACGCTTATTATAAAAACCTTTGGACGGACGAAACTCTTCGTTTGCAAACAAAAAGCGGCGTCAAAAATTATCGTTTAACCGAAAAGATCGCGGACGGACATTACTGGTTCGACGCGGAAATCGGCAAACCCAGATTTTCGTCGGACGAGATTCCGTTCGTCGCGGGCGAAAAACTTGAATCTGTCATCAATCAGCCGGTCAAAATCGATGATCAGGAATTTCTTGTAAACTGCGTCAATGTCGGCAATCCGGTCGCGTGTGTGTTTGTCGGGGAATTTAATTTCGATTGGCGCGAAGTCGGACGCAAAATGGAACGGACGCGTGAGTTTCCCGACCGCGCCAATATTGTTTTCGTCAAAGTTTTAGATACGGAAAACATCGAATTAAGAATTTGGGAACGCGGTGCCGGCGAAACTTCCGCCTCGGGAACCTGTTCGAGCGGGGCGGCGGTCTTGAGTGCCATGACCGGAAAAACAGGACGACAGGTTTCGGTTCACACAAAAGGCGGAACGACTGAGATCAACTGGCGCGACGACGGCGAAATGATGATCAAAGGTCGTGCCGATCTGGTTTTTTTCGGAAAATATTTTGCCGGAGAGTGAAAAAAAGCGCAACTTTTTTGGAAGTCACGCTTTAGGGGGTGATTTGGCACGTGGAGTTGCCGGGGGCTCTTTTGAACGCTTAATGTATTTCAAGCGATATTGTCGGGGGATAATAAAATGGTCCGACTGTTTTCAATGTTTTCGTATCAAATCTTTTCTTCGCTCCGCAATCGAGACAAGCGCGATACGATTCTTTTTGATTTGTAAATGGACGCGTTAATTCTTTGTGCCAGCAACCGAAAATTTTACCCATAATTCCGATCTTTTCACCAAAAACCTTGTCTGTTCGATTTAAGACTGACTGCGCTATCCAATTTTGTTCCAATACTATGTTCATAAAATCTTTCTAACACCTCACTGTCCGTCGTTCTTATTCCGACTGCAGCTATTTTTTAGACGTTCATATCGAACGCTTTTGCACTTTTTTGATGACAAATTTCAAAAAAAATTTGCATATCGGTTTTAGAACGTCAGAGAAAATTAAAACTTGCACCTACCGCCTTTAGTTAATTCCTTAACTTCGTTAAAATCTTCCACATAGATCCTGGAGATAAATAAATGAAAAATCCTGTAATGAAATCGTTAATTTTGAGCATTTTGCTTTTTGCTTGTTCCATTCCCGCTTTCGCCTGGGACGATTCGGGACATAAGATCGTTGCCTATATCGCCTGGCAGCAAATGCCGCCCGAAGTGCGTGAAAAGGTCATCAAGATACTTCTGAGCGCACCCGAAGATTCGGATTTGAACGCGCTTTACCCAACGCCGCCGGATTTGGAAATCAGCACCTATCCGATCGGCGCACGTTCAAAAGCCGCCAAACAGCGTGATTATTTTATGATCGTCAGTTATTGGTCGGATATCATCCGTGATCGCAAACTCGAAAATCGCTACAAATATCATCACGGAACTTGGCATTATCTCGATACGTACTGGCGCGAAGCCGCGGGCAAAGTCGAAATGATCCCCGAAATGGAAAACGATAAGGAGAATATCGTCGAGCGTTTATTTTTCTTTGATAAAGTCTTAAAGGACGCTTCCGCCAAAGATTCCGACAAGGCAATCGCGCTGGCGTGGATCCTGCATCTCGCGGGCGATGTTCACCAACCTCTTCACGCTTCGGGCAGAGTCACGCCGGAAGAACCGAAAGGCGATCAGGGCGGCAATACGTTTTCGCTTTCGCCGCCGGACGTAAAGCCAAGAGAAAATCTGCATTGGTATTGGGATTCGATCGTCGTTCGCAATATCCCGCGGAAAGCAGACGCGAGCGATGCCGAATATCTTTTACCGATCGGCGATGCCATAATGAAAAAATATCCGCTTTTGAAGATGAAGGATCGTCTGGAAATCGGAAAATTCGACGCCTGGCAGCAGGAAAGTTTTCTGGTCGCGTCAACCAAACTTTATCCGAAAACACTGATTCGCAATCAAACCCCATCCGAAGCCTACAAAAAAATGGCTTTCGGCATTGCCGAACAACAAATTGCGATTGCCGGTTATCGTTTAGGAAATTGGCTGAATCAAATTTTCGGAAATCAAACAATCGCACAAACCGATGCCAAGACGCCATGCAAAATTATCCGAATGGCGCGTTATCCGGTAACGCAAACCAATCCTTCGGCATCGAAATTGGAAATTTGTTTAATTGATCTTTGCCCGCCGAATAAGGGAATGGTCGCGCGCCCGATGTATCCGATGATGATCGGCGGCGAAATGAAAATGTTTGAATACGATATTGAAAAGGTTTTTAAAACCGAAAAGGAAGCACGTGAATACGCCGCCAAAAACGGCATTACGGATATTAGTTTTTAGTCTTTGGTTTTTGGTTTTTGGTTTTTGGTTTTTCATCTGCACATTGAAAATTAATTTCCGGCTAAAAACTAAAGCCCCGCTAAAAACTAAAAGCCAAAAACTAAAAACCAAAAACTATTCTCTTAAAATTTAATGGATAAACTTCTCGAATTTTTTCAAAACAGACAGGAACGGATCATTCGGCGGATCCAGCAGATCGTCGAGATCGAATCGCCTTCGCGCGACGAGGCCGGCAGCCGAATGGTCGCCACGTGGCTCGCCGATGAAGCGCGGAAGCTCTCTGACAATTTCCGGGTCGAACGGATTCCGGCAGAAAGTTACGGCGAACATCTGATCATCCGCGCCTTTGAATCGTCGGGCCAAAAACCGATTCTACTGCTCGGACATACGGACACGGTTCATCCGCGCGGCAGCAAGGAAAAAAATCCGACCCGCATAGAGGACGGCCGTCTTTACGGTTGCGGCGTGTTTGATATGAAGGCAAATATAATCTTGATGTTCGAAGTGTTGCGCGCTTTCGCGGAATTTGACTTAAAGTCGCCGCGGCCGTTGACAATTCTTCTTTGCTGCGATGAGGAGATCGGCAGTTACACAGGTAAGGAATTGGTCGAACGCGAGGCTGCAAACGCCGAATTTTGTCTTGTTTGCGAACCATCCGCCAACGGCAGCGTCAAAACCGGGCGCAAGGGAACAGGGATGTTCACGCTTAAGACGCACGGTATTCCCGCTCACGCCGGGCTCGAACCTGAAAAAGGCGCATCCGCTATTTTGGAAATTTCGCGCCAGATACAGAAACTTCACGGCCTGAATAATCTTTCAAAAGGCACGACCGTTAACGTCTGCACGATCACTGGGGGAACGACTTCGAATGTCATCCCGGCCGAAGCCGAGTGCGAAATTGATGTGCGTTTTTCTTCAATGAAAGAAGCCGAACGGATTGAAAACGTCTTCAGAGAGCTAAAACCTTTTGACGAAAGAGTTTCGCTTGAGCTTGTCGGCGCGATCAACCGTCCGCCCCTTGAACGCACCAAAGCGGTTGTCAAACTTTATGAAAAAGCGCGAAAAATGGCCGCTGAATTTGATTACGAACTCGGCGAAACACAGGTCGGCGGCGCGTCGGACGGAAATTTTGTCGCCGCACTCGGCGTGACCGTTCTTGATGGTCTCGGCATTTCGGGCGCGGGCGCTCATACGCTCGATGAATTTGTTTTTGTCGAAGATATTCCGAAACGCGCCACGCTCTTAGCAAACTTAATTCTGCAGAGCTAGAAAAACGATTAATCGGTATAGTGAGCGGTAGCGAACACTTTTGCTAACAATGACACCGATTAAAAATAAACCGACTCGCTACCGCTCGCTATACTGATTATGACCGCTCAAACAAAACAACGCGCACCGCGCAACCGGACAATTGATTTGAGCGCGGAAGAAATATCCAATTTCAGGCAAAGGCTGATCTTTGACAAATCGCCGGCGAATTTTTGTAACCAAATTATCTGCGGCGACGCTTTTCAAGTTCTAAAAGAATTACCTGAAAAAAGTTTCGACTTGCTTTTTGCCGATCCGCCGTATAATCTGACCAAAAATTTCGGCGAAAATTCATTCAAGCAAACCTCGCTTGATGAATACGAGGTTTGGCTCGATTCGTGGCTCGCCGATTGTGCGCGGACCTTAAAAGAAACAGCATCGGTTTACATCTGCGGCGATTGGCGTTCGGCGAGTGCCATACAGCGCGTCGGAATGAAATATTTCACGCTCAGAAACCGCATCACGTGGGAACGCGAAAAAGGACGCGGCGCACGAAAAAATTGGAAAAATTCGTCGGAAGACATCTGGTTTTTCACCGTTTCCGAACAATTCGTTTTTAACACCGAAGCCGTCAAGCTTCGGCGCAAAGTTCTCGCGCCTTATACCGAAAACGGTCAGCCGAAAGACTGGGAAAAATCTTCGGAAGGAAATTTTCGCGTCACGCATCCGTCGAATTTATGGACGGATCTGACCGTTCCTTTTTGGTCAATGCCTGAAAATACGGATCATCCGACGCAAAAACCGGAAAAGCTGCTCGCCAAGATCATCCTGGCTTCGACCCGCGAGAATGATTTGATTCTCGACCCGTTCGCCGGTTCGGGAACAACGCTCGCGGCGGCAAAAAAACTGAATCGCGCTTTCTGCGGCATCGAACGGGACGAAAAATATTGTTTGCTCGCGCAAAAGCGTCTGGAATTGGCGGAAACCGACAAGACGATTCAAGGTTTCGCCGACGGAATTTTTTATGAACGAAACAGTCAGGTAAAAGGTATTGAAGTTACTCAGTTGAAAAATAAGAAGTCAAAATAAATGGTTTTATCAATCGGAATAAGTGATAAGTGATAGGTAAGGAATCGTTATGACCTATCACTTATCACTTATCACCTATCACTTATTCCGAATTGAATCAAAATGTTTAGTCAAAACTCTCTCGGTAACTGGATTTTATGAAAATCGCAACCTGGAATGTAAACTCGATCGCGATCCGGCTCGAAGCCGTTTTGAAATGGATCAGCGACACCAATACGGACGTTGTTTGTCTTCAGGAAACAAAATGCGTTGACGAAAAATTTCCGCTCGAAGCGATCACGGATTTCGGCTACCACGCCGCGTTTATGGGACAAAAATCTTATAACGGCGTCGCCATTTTATCGAAACACGAGATCACGGACGTGCAGAAAAATTTCCTTGACGATGCGGAAGATGCGCCGAAACGCCTGATCGCCGGCACGATCAACGGCGTGCGGATCGTCAACACCTATATTCCGAACGGAACCGAGCTTTGGACGGATAAATTCACGTTCAAGCTCGATTGGCTGCAACGTTTGCGCAGACTGTTTGACGAAACCGGCGCGAAAGATGCGGACGTTCTGCTTTGTGGTGATTTCAACGTCGCTCCCGAAGAACTGGACGTTTGGAGCGTCAAAAACTGGGAAGGCAAGCTCCATTTTTCAAAACCCGAACGCGCCGCCATTCACCACGTCAAACAATGGGGATTTACCGACGTTTTTCGTCAACAAAACGGCGACCTGCAGGAATTTTCGTGGTGGAATTACCGCGAAGGCGCGTTTCCAAAAAATCAGGGATTGCGGATCGATCACATCTGGACGTCGCGATCATTGGCCGAAAAATGCGTCGGCTGCTGGATCGATCGTGAACCGCGCACCTGGGAACGCCCGTCGGATCATACGCCGGTTGTTGCCGAATTTAAGATTTAGAACAATGACAGAAAAAGAAACAAGACAAATAATTATTCCATATTTTGAAGCTAATAAAAATTTTGAGCACCATAAAAAAGGTTGTATGTTGAGGCTTAATGGCAACAGCTATCAAATTAAACCTGACGATGCTTTTTATTACGCCGATAAAGTTTTGTTGTTTGAATATGAAAACAATAAAAGACCTGTTGAAAGTATTTCCAAGTATTTTTGGTTGTTTGAAAATACTAATTGGCTAACCAACAATATAAAAATTAAATTATTGCTTACAATTAACAAAGAAAAGTTAGGAAAAGATGGAATTCGCACTCAAAGTATCAAAATTTTAGGAAATATATTAAGCCAACTTTATCAAGATAAATTTGATTTTCATTTTTTAAATTACGATGAATTGACCGAAGAAAACTTATTAGCTGAATTGGAAACAATGACAGCTACAAATTAACAAATATTGACAACCCTTTTAGCGACTGTTTGGGAATTCGATAATTATTTCCAGAGTCATCGAAGATGACAAACAATATAGCCTAGCGAGAATCGCTAGGAAAGTAATAAATTCAATCGCTCGCTGACGGCGAGCAACAAATTGCCATTTTGTTCGACGCTTTCAGCGTCGGAAATTGATTGCATCGAAACCCAGCGATTCTCGCTGGGCTATATTGTTTGTCGCCGTTGGCGACCATAAATTCTCTCATTATTGATAGCTAAAAGACTCTGGTATTGAAGACTTTAAATTAGATTTCAATGAATAATCCGCAATCCGCAATCACAAATCCGAAATCGCTCTGGCTCGTTCGTCACGGCGAAAGTACGGCAAATATTGTGCGGCGCAAAGCCGAAAGCGAAAAGCTGTTGACGATTGATTTCAATGAGCGTGAGCCGGACGTGCCGCTTTCGGAGGCGGGAATCCGGCAATCAGTCGCGCTCGGCAGTTGGTTTAAGTTGCAGCGCGAAAGGCCGACCGTCATTTATTCTTCGCCTTACTTGCGAGCAACCGAAACGGTGCGCATCATTGCCGAAAATGCCGCATTCGAAAGCGTCAAGATCTTTTACGACGAACGGCTCAGAGAACGTGAACTCGGAATATTCGACCGCCTGACCAAGCTCGGCGCGATGGAAAAATACGCGGAAGAATGCGCCAAACGCGAAGAATTGGGCAAGTTTTATTATCGCCCGATCGGCGGCGAAAGTTGGACGGATGTCGCGCTGCGGGTGCGTTCGTTTTGGCGCGATCTGCGAGAAATACGCGAGGACGAAAAAGTTTTGATCGTCACGCACGAGGTCGTGATCCGTCTTTTCAGATACATTTTGGAAAATCTTTCGGAAGCGGAAATTTTGGCGATTGACCGCGCCTGCGATGTCGAAAACTGCGCCGTCACGTCTTATCATTTCGGTGCGGACGGGAATAAACCGGCGCTCAAATTAGATAATCAATTGCCGTCCGCGGTTAGTGATTTTCAGCCCGATTTATCGGGCGTTCCGCGAAGCGGCACTTAGCCGCGTGAACGCGGCTAAAACCAAAATGGCGTAACGTGAAATATTCATTTGACATAAAAATTTATGCAAAACTTATCGGAACCGAAATTTATTCCGCTCGATTTTCAAATGATTGAGAGCGAAACCGAACAGATACGACGCGCCGGAGAATTTTACGCGCAACTGAACACTCGGCGAACGGTGCGCGAATATTCAAACCAAAATGTACCGTTTGAATTGATCGAAAAGGCGATCTTGACAGCCGGAACTGCGCCGTCGGGCGCGAATATGCAGCCGTGGCGATTTGTCGTCGTGCGCGACGCGGAAACGAAACGAAAGATCCGCGAAGCCGCCGAGCTCGAAGAATCTGAAAGCTATCACAAGCGAATGTCAGAGAAATGGCTTCGTCGCCTTGCGCCGCTCGGAACTGATGAACACAAACCTTTTCTCGAGATCGCGCCCTTTTTAATAATCGTTTTTCGAATCACTTCCGTCATCGAAGACGGCGAATCGGAGCCGACCTATTATTCGCAGGAATCGGTTGGCATCGCCGTCGGAATGCTGCTTGCCGCACTTCACAACGCCGGTTTGGCAACGCTCACGCATACGCCAAGCCCGATGAAATTTTTGCAAGAGATCCTCGGTCGCCCCAAAAATGAAATTCCGTTTGTGCTGATTCCGGTCGGCTACCCGGCTGAAAACACACAAGTTCCGGATATTAAACGCAAACCGCTCGGTGAAATTATGCAGGTTGTTTGAAGTCCCAGGTTTCAAGTTCCAGGTTCCAAGTTTCAAGTTCCCACTACTTGAAACCGGGTTCTGAATGTTTGGAACCGGGTTTGAATTAGTTGGAACCGAGTTCAGCATATTCAGGACTAAGTTCAACCTATTGAGAACGAAGTTCAACATACTCCGAACCAAGTTCATCATACTGAGAACCAAGTTCAACATACTCCGAACCAAGTTCAACGTACTCCGAACCAAGTTCAGCATACTCAGCACCAAGTTCAGCATACTTAGCACCAAGTTCAGCATATTGGGGAATGAGTTCAGCATAGTCAGCATCGGGTTCGAGATACTGCGAACCGGGTTCAGGATGCGGCGGACTCGTTCCAAGTAGTCAGAACCCGGTTCCGGTTAGCTGAAACTTGGTTCTACATACTCCGAATTTGGTTCAACCGAACCTGAACGGGTTCTAACAACCTCACAAGTGGTTCTAACAGCCTCACAAGTGGTTCTAACACACCCACAAGTGGTTCTAACAACCTCACAACCTGTTCCAATAACCTTACAACCTGTTCAAACCGGTTCACAACCGGTTCTAACGACTTGGCAATCGGTTCCGGCTACTCCGAACTTGGTTAAAACCAATCTGTAAACGGTTTCAGGTGCCCGAAACCCGGTTTCGGCTACCTGAAACCTGGAACCAGAAACCTGGAACCTGATTACAAACACCCGGAACCGGCACGGCTCTTGCATAATCAGGGTTTTCCCTTGAATGTGGACTATTTTTTTTGAATTGAATAGGTATTGACATTTGCGAGCGCAAAGCAACCCTTCCAGACCTGAAATTGGTTTTAGCAGGTCTTTTTAACCTGGCATTTGAGAAAAGATGAAGGTTAACCAATCAATTGACAGCAAATTTCAGGTCTGGAAGGGTTGTTTTACGCCCGCGTTTCGCAACTCAGACCTTCAACTTTTGTCTGATTTCCTTGATCTTCGCTTTGATGCCTCGCTCGTCAACTTTTTTTGCTTTCCCATCGCGGTAAATTTCTTCGCCGGCAACGATTGTCAGACGAACATCGCGGGCATTTGAGGCAAAAAGCAATGTCGAATAAACATCGTGGTTCGGCATTTGCGCGATATTTTCGAGCGAAATAATTGCCAAATCGGCTTGTTTGCCGATCTCGAGCGATCCGATCTCGTTTTCCAAACCCAACGCTTTGGCACCGCCGAGCGTGGCGGTTTCGAGGATTTCCTTCGCTTGCAAAAATCTCTTTCTTGCGGGTAGATTTCGGGCAAAAAGCGTCGCAAAACGCGCTTCTTCCAAAATATCGCAAATGTTGTTGCTCGCCATCGAATCGCTGCCGAAACCGACGCTGATCTGTTTATCCAAAAACTTTTCAAACGGCGCGATGCCGTGGCCGAATTTGGCGTTTGATTTTGGGCAATGGGCAATCCGTGAGCCCGATATTTTTATCAGTTCAATGTCGCGGTCGGAAACTTTGACGCAATGCGCGAGAAGCGGTTTGGCTTTGAGAACGCCGAGCCGATCGAGAAATTCGATCGAAGAACAACCGGGAGTTTTCCACTCAAAACCGTATTTTTGATAAATCCCGGCGAAAAATCCGGTGCCGTTTTCCATTAATTCGTTTTCTTCGGCCGATTCGGCGGCGTGAATCGTTATTTTCACGTTTTCCGCCAAAGCGTATTCGGCAATTTTTTCAAAAAGCTTTGCGCTGACCGTGTAGGGCGAATGCGGCGAAAGTCCGGCTTTTACCAAACTTGTTTCGGTTTCTCTTAATTGCAAAAACTTTTCTTTGAGCTTTTCAAAATCATTTTCCGCTGTCTGGTTATCGGGCGAAAATTCGGTTTCCTGGAAAACTATGCCGCGCAACCCAACTGTTTTCAGCGCGTCAAGGCCGTTTTGGGCAAAACGCCCGATGTCGCCGAAAGTTGTCACGCCGGCACGCGCGCCTTCGATCGCGCCTAAGGTGGCGGCGGTTTGCACGTCTTCATCGGTTAAAACTTCGCCGCGAACTTTGCTGAGCGTCAAAAGCC
>JANLTD010001109.1:0-4680 GCA_031362765.1 Acidobacteriota bacterium
TTCTTTAATTCACTTAGCCGTTTTTGGTAGAATTTCGTCGAGCGTGTCGAGTAGATCTGCGCCGCGCAAATCGGGTTCGCCGCGTTCGCTGCGGCTCATCGAGAGAATCTTGCCTTCGGGCGAAATCAGAAAAGTCGTCGGAAAAGTTTCGATGCGGAGCTGGACATTGAGCAAATTATAAATGCTTTCGAGTTGCGCCTGCGCCCAGGTCATTTCGTTTTCGTCGAGATAACTCTTGAGCCGTGCCGGCGCGTACTCGACATCAGTGTTGAGCCCGATCAGTTCAAGATTGCGATTTTGGAAACGTTTTGACGCTTCAAGCAAAAAAGGTAACTCCTTGCGGCACGGCGGACACCACAAACCCCACACATCGAGCAAAATAAATTTCCCGCGAAACTCAGCAAACTTACGCTTTTTGCCGGCGAAATCCGTAAATTCAAAATCGGGAAACTGCTTTCCGATGCCAAGTTCGAGCCGTTTGTAATCTTTTGGTTCGTGTTCGCGCAATGTAATTTGATTCTTTTTCAAATCAACTTTTTTGGTCGAAAAATAGCTTTGCCCGACGCGGAAAACGATCGTTTCCTTGTCGGCTCTGGCGGCTTCGGGCGAAAGGCCGTCCATATCAATTTCGCCGTCTTCGTTGCCGTCTATGCCGAGCCAGCCGATCTGCGGGTTGATCGTTTTATCTTCAAAACTGTAAGCGTATTGGACAAGAACGTTCTTGCCGTTGACAGCAACCTTTCCGCGCGCAAGAACTTCGGTTGACTGCGTGATGAGGCGGTCGTCGGCCGTCATTTTGTCGGTTTTGTAAGTTCTGAAATAACGCAAAAAAAGCGGACAAGCCGTGAAAAAATTATCTTTAACAGGCAGATTTACCGTCGCGATCCAGAGATACGGATTGTCGGCTTCCTGTTGTTTCAAGGTAAATTTCTCGTTGTTGCCCAATTGGTTGTCGCCGTTGAGGTCAACAAAGATCTGCGGATTATCTTTTTTTTCTTCAACGAGCAGCGCAAGCACCGAAAATTTTGCGGTTTGCGGACTGTAAAGACGCGTCGCGGCAAGATGTGCCGACAAGGTAAAAGCCGTTTCGCCTTTTACCTTGTCGGCAGTCACATATTTGAAAACGACGCGCTCCGGGTCTTCGAGATTGGCCGCCAGCGTTGTCTCAAATTGTCCGCTGTATTCCTTGTCGCCGCCGGCAAAAACGAGCGCGGTTGCGCTAAAAAGCAGAATGATGGCGAGAAATGACAATTTGATCTTTAGATTCATTATGGTTTTACCTCTAATTTTAATTGGCACGGGCGAGATCTTTTGAAACGAAAATCTACCGCGAGCCCCGGCAAATATCACTCAAAAGAATGAGGAATTGTAGATTATTTTGCAAAAACGGTCAACAACTTTTTCAAAAACATTGTAATGCTTCAGTAAAAAGTTAAATTTGCCTGCGAAACACACGAAAAAAACGAAAAAGTAAAATAAAAACAGATTTTTTCGTTTTTTTCGTATGTTTTGAAGGCAATAAATCTTTCTGTAACTTTTTATCGAGGCTTTACAAAAAGCAGAGAAATTTCTTAGTTTCTCTGCTTTTCGATTTATTGATGAATTGATTTCGGCTAAACGCCCGGCATCGCTCTTTTGAGCGGTTTGAGCAGTAAGAAAAGCACGACTGCCATCACCAAAGCCATCGAGCCAAGCACAATAAAGAAGCTCGATTGATACCAGATGCTCCAGTAAATTCCGATCATCGTCAGTTTATTGCCGATTGCCGTTGCGACAAACCAACCGCCCATCAGAAGTCCGCGCAAACGAATCGGCGCGACTTTTGAAACCAGCGACAAACCCATCGGCGAAAGCATCAATTCACCTAAAGAAAGAATTGCGTAAGCCAACAATAACCAGAAAGGCGAAACTTCAAACAAATAGGCTCGGTTCATGATTTTGCTCATAAACTGATTAGCCGGTCCTTCTCCGATAACTTTTTTGACCGTATCGGACAATTTTGCTTCGCCCGTAAATTTTTTATTCTGATAGCTTTGAATTTTGCCCAAAACATCTTCCGGTACGCCTTCGGTTCTCAGTTTTTCCGTTACCGTTGTCAGAAACATCGGGAAATTTTGATTTCCTTCAAACTTTGTTTCCGGCAGTTTCTTATCGGCAAACTCGACATCGCCGACTTTTTTTGCGGTTTCTTCCGGCACACCGTCGGACTTGAGATTGACGACAATGCTTGAAAGCGCATCCTTAAAAGTTGAATCGGTTTCAAATTTTTTATCGTTTATGATGTAATTTTTATCAGCACCTTTGCTGTCTTTCAATTTATCCAACACATCTTGCGGCACGCCATCGGTTTGCAGTTGACTGATAATTCTCTCGTTAATTCTAAATTCTCCCTTGGTGATTTGTTCGGGAGTGGCTTGCTGTCCTTCGCCGGCCGTGGCAGCAAAATAAAGCACAAAAAATGAGAGTCCGGTGAGCATCATTCCGATTGCCATTTTCGTCGGTGTCGCCGGTTCTTTGCCGCGTTTGTCGAGAAATCCCCAAAACCAGACGAGCGGAAACGTCAAAACGATAATCCAAAACGGATTTATCGAATTTGAAATTATTCCGGTGACGTTCCAAGCCGTATTGTCATCCGCCCAATAAGTCAGCGTCGAGCCGTTTTGATGAAAGACCATCCAGAAAACGATGACGATGGCAAAAATGACAATCAAAGCCATAATGCGTTTTGAATCCGGCACGGCGTTCATCGTGTCCTGACGGGCTTTGTTCGCGGCTTTGTGTCCGCCTTCGTCTTGGTCGCTGATGCCGTGCGGCGGCGCGTCAACGCTCGTCGCGGCGACATCTGCCGCTTGCTCGGCGGAACTAAGCGGATTTTTATTGGTGTTTTCTACCTGATTTCTAAAAAACCAAAGAACCCCCACGGAAATTATCATCCCGAAAGCGGCGACGGCGAAAGCAGCGTGAAATCCGAAATTTTGTTTAACGACTTCCATCATGATCGGCGCGGCAAACGCACCGACGTTGATGCCCATATAAAAAATGTTATAGGCGCGGTCTTTCAGATGACTGCCTTCGGGATAAAGGTTTCCGACCATCGTCGAAACATTCGGTTTGAAAAAACCGTTTCCGATCACCAAACAAGTCAGCGCGGCATAAACCGCCCACATTGACGGAATCGAAAGCAAGCCGTGTCCCGCCATAAAGAAAAATCCGCCAATCATCACGGCTTTGCGATAGCCGGTAATTTTATCGGCGATCAAACCGCCGATCAGCGGACTCGCATAGACGAACATCAGATAATTTGCGTAAAGCGAAGTCGCCTGCCCCGAAGTCCAACTAAATCCCTGTTTCGGGTCTTGCAAGTAAAGCGTGAAAAGGGCGAGCATCGAATAAAAACTGAATCGCTCCCACATTTCCGTCCCGAATAGTACGTAAAGACCTTTTGGATGTTTATCGGATTCGGCGACGCCGCCGACATTTCCCATTGTTCCCGCATTTGAACTCATTAATTTTTCCCCTTTGAATTTTGAATTTTGAAAAGAATTGGGCAAAATATAACAGATTAATGACCAAAATTAAAAGTTTGATGTCACAATCTTCTCGAAAAGATGTCAGTTATGAAGAAAATTTATTCGATCATAACCATTTTAATCATTTCGCATCAGGCTTTTCGGCAGTTTCTGCGCAAAATTACATAGCCTTCAGCAGTGCGGAAGCGACGGAAACTTTTCGCACGAAATTCGGCAGCGACTTTAAGATTTCAGCTTCCGGAACACGAATCGGATGACGGTAAAATGGCGAATACGATTTCGGCGCAAATGTTTCCGCCGCCGGAACGTATAAAAATTAGCGACGCCACACCAGAATTTAAAAATTAACGATCAATTTTGAGGTGAATCAGATGGCAAATACATTTAGAAATGATACTTATCGCTCAGCTAAATCGTTGTCTTACATCGTAATGGGACTTTTTATCGGGTTGGCTCTGTGCGCGGTTTTTTATAGTGTGATGAGCATTGTGATGATTGCTTTTCCCGATGCACGAATGAAATTAGATGACGGAAGCTCCATCAATATTGGACTTGGGTTCGTCGGATTGGTTTCGCTACTGGAAATATTTCTACGTATTTTAACCGCAATTTTATTTTTGATTTGGGAATATCGAAGTTTCAATAATTTGTCGGTATTAAAAGCCAAAAATCTGGAATTTTCTCCAGGTTGGGCAGTCGGTTGGTGGTTTATACCATTTGCGAATTTCGTTAAGCCGTTTCAAGTCGTCCGCGAACTTTGGAATGAAAGCGACCCTGATTTTGACGAAGAAACCGGGTTTCTTCATACCAGCGCGGGAACGCCTGAGATTATCGGTTTTTGGTGGGCGGCTTTTTTGCTTTCGGGATTTGTCGGCAGAATAGCGGATAAAATGGTTGATTCAAAAAACGGAGATCCTTCGGATTATTTGCCGGTTGTGCTGATCGTGGCGAGTCTCTTACAATTAGCGGCGGCGGTTTTGATAATTTTTATTGTTAAGGGCATCACAAACAGACAGGAACAAAGATTCGGCAAACTTACTGCGACGCATCGGTTTTCGCCGCCGCCGCCGGATTTTTATCAAAACAGCTAAAATTTATTTTGTTTTAGCGATGCCAAACCAAAATTTTGAAACTCATTTGCTTTTGTGAG
>JANLTD010001120.1:0-6136 GCA_031362765.1 Acidobacteriota bacterium
TACGCCGCGCGATCAAAAAGGCGTCCGAGCGGCGGCGGAAACCTTCCGTCAAAATCCCGAAATTGATGTTGAAACGGCAATTACCGAGCTAGGGGTCGGCGAGGCATTGGTTTCATTTTTGGATGCCAAAGGAGTTCCGACGATGGTCGAACGCGCTTTCATTATTCCGCCGCATAGTCATATCGGTCCGGTTTCGCCCGAACAGCGTCAGCAGCTTTTAGCAAATTCGCTCGTTGCCGGGCAATACGAAACGGCAGTTGACCGCGAATCGGCATACGAAATGCTGAAATCAAGATCGGAAGCCGCGGTTCAGGCAGAGCAAGCCGAACAAGACGCTGAAGCCGCGACCGAGCAGGCCGAACTCGAAGCAAAAGAAGCCGCTAAAGCAGAAAAAGCGAGTGCCGGCGGTGGTGATTCGGCATTTGGAGCATTTGCAAAAAGTGCGGCGCGGGCTGTCGGCAGCAATGTCGGACGCGAAATCGTGCGGGGAATTCTCGGCGGAATTTTTGGGGGCCGATCTTCGAAAAAGAAATCTTCGTGGTGGTAAAAATATCTTTCTTAAGGTCAAACAGTTGATTTCCGAGAGGCGTTGCAGTGATCTCTGCTTGTTAAACTAACGGGCAGCGCTGGAGCAGAAAGCTTCTAAATGATTTAGGTTATTTGATCTTTTCGTTATCGGTTTGATTCCCCCGAGAGTGCTCCGGAAGTCGGATTTCCGAAAATAACGAATTTTCAATTTCCTAAAGTCCGGCTATTGTCCGACTTGTTTATCTTGCGTCAACCTTTGTTTCGAGGTCATTTTGGATGTTTTTCGGCAAGTTTGAGAAGAAATCGTTGCCGGTCTTTTGTTCGATCTCGCGGGCAGTCGTTCTATAATCGCGCCAGTTTTTTTCTTTGATGCCGCCGGCGTTCGGCATATCAACCGCAATCACCCGCGTGTCCGAATTGATCGCCGAAATATCTGTGCCGGGTGGCAGAATAAGGATGATCTTCCAGAAATTCGTCGGCACGGTGATTTTGCTTTTTTCAAGTTCCCGGCTGGTTCCGTAACTTCCGGCGACGATATAAAGGTTGCCGAAGCGCCGCACGATACTGCGCGAATAGGTCTCCAGTTTTTCCCACGGCCCTTGATTCAAATCCGGTGTTTGCGGCGCGATGTTGGTCATCAAAAATGTCGCGCTGTTTATCTCAACCGACCTTGAACGGTCAACCGACGGACATAGATGCCCGCGGTCAAAACCGCTTCCTGTGTAATCTGCGGGAATGATGCGATTCCAACCGGCGGGCAATCGGTCGTCGGGACGAAAATCATTTTGGCGTTCCGCGTCGCCCAGGTCGCCCGCCGTCAAACGCCACGCGACCCAATTCGCAATCGCTTTATCGCGATTATATGAAAGCGCGAAAGCATCGCTGACCATCAGATAATTATTGGCATTGACCGGATTGGTGACGGCGTTGCTTGGATTGCCGAGCGCGAGATGGTCACTCTGGGCGGTCGGCGGCGAAGATGGTCTTTGCCGACCTTGCGGCGCAGGTTGGTCCGGATTTAGGTCTGAAAATTTCTCGTTGACCTTTCTGCCGGTCCAAACACAGAAAAAAATCGCGGCGACGAGGACGACAACCGCGGCGAGTCCGGAGATGGTTACCTTCGATTTCATAGTAAGCATTTTAATTTACCACAAACGTCTAAAACTTTAGCGCTGTGGTATCGTTAATATTTGCGCTAAAATGAAAGGAATGGGGGAAAAACTGCATATCACATCGCTGTCATTAAACGAACTTGCCGAATTTACCGTGTCGATCGGTGAGCCGAAATATCGTGCGAAGCAGATTTTTAAGCAGATTCACGAACGGCGTTTGGCGACTTTTTTTGAAATGACCGATCTGCCGAAAGTCCTTCGCGAAAAGCTTAACGAAATTGCGGCGGCTTCGCGTTTAACGGTTGAAGCACGCTATGTTTCGGTGGACGGAACGCGCCGTTTTTTGATGAAGACACACGATAATTTTCCGGTCGAAACGGTTTTTATTCCGACTGAAAAGCGCGATACGATCTGTTTTTCGTCGCAATCGGGCTGCCCGCTGAAATGCGATTTTTGTTTGACGGCAAAGCTCGGACTCCTTAGAAATTTAACTGCCGGCGAGATCGTCGAGCAAATAATTATTGTTCTGAATGACGTTTACGGCGTTGGCGCGGAAACGCCTCACGGGACGAACCTTGTCGGAATGGGCGCGGGCGAGCCGTTTTTGAATTTTGAAAATTTAATTAAGGCACTGGGAATAATGTCGGATCCGGAAGGATTATTTATAGTGCCGAACCGCGTGACGATCTCGACCGCCGGAATCGTACCGAAGATTTATGAAATGGCGAAAATGGAGAAACGCCCGCATCTGGCGATCTCGCTTTCGGCGCCGACCGACGAGCTGCGCGATCGCCTGATGCCGATCAATAAGCGTTGGAATATTGAAGAGCTTTTAACGGCGGCACAGGAATTTGAAAGATCTTTGAAACGAGGTGAACGATTAACGTTTGAGTATGTTTTGCTCGGGCAAGTGAACGACAGCGAAGAACAGGCGCGCGGATTGGCGGATCTTTTGAATAAATACGGCTTGGAACGTGTAAAGATAAATTTGATCGCGCATAATTCGGCTGAACCGCTCGAATACGAGCCGCCGGAGCGCGAGCAAATTCAGAGATTTAAGGATATATTGGAATCAAAAGGCGTTTCGGCTTATTTGCGAACTCCGCGCGGACGTGATATTTACGCGGCTTGCGGACAACTCGCGGCAGTCGCGGCCGTCGCAAAGTGAAAACGTGAAAAAGGGTAAAAGTGAAAAAGGCTATTTCTTCTTTGAGTAAGCAAACTTTCTCACCTTTTCACTTTTACCCTTTTTCACTTTCAAAATTATGGAAATTCTTATTATTGGCGTCATTATCGTCGCGCTTATGGTTTATACCTCAACCCGCATCAAGCGCAGTGCGGCGCAGGCTTTTGAAGAAGAAACGATTGAAACGGACGAGTTTTATCTCGTCAAACCCGAAGGTTTTTTGAATCCGATTCGCGATGACTCCGAATTTGCGTTTGAAGCGTATTCAAAAGACTATGGCGAAGAAGATGCGGAAAAACTGCGGCAGGCGCATACGGCCTTAAAGATCTATACCGGCAGAAAATTTACGGAAGTTTGCAAAGATGCAAAACGCTCGGTTGATAAAGTTTTGTCGGAAGAAAAGTTTGGAAAGGGAACGCTTTTGCTCAAAGGCGAAAAGGCGGAAAAAACGGTCGAAATCGAAATTTATCATAAAATCATCGAAGACGAGCAAAAGATCTACGATCTACAAGTGACGGTTTTGGGCGAGACACGGGAAGTGTACGAAGAACGAATAAATAAACTAATCGAAAGTTTTCGAGTAAAATAAAAACATCAAAATTTCAGACAAATTTCATCAGGAGGTTTCAGAATATTATGAAAAAGATCTTATTTAGCACAATTTTATCTCTCGGTTTATTGTTTTTTGCCGAAGCTGCGGCAAACGCGCAAACGATCAGCGGTTCGATCGGTCCGGTCACGCGCGGCGGAACGACGAGAGGCACGGTCGTTATCAGAATTCCGGCCGGTTTGCACGTTAATTCAAATCGTCCGAACAGCCAATACGCGATTCCGACAACTGTCAAAATCAGCACGACAGGCGTAAAATTCGGCTCAATCATTTATCCCAAAGGCAAAAACCGTAAGTTTCAGTTTTCCGAAGACACGCTCAATGTCTATGAAGGAACCGTTTCGTTTGGTTTTAGTTTTACAGTTCCGGCGAATTTTAAAGGCAAGGTCGTCAAGGTTAACGCCGTCATTCGCTATCAGCCGTGCACCGACGAAGTTTGCTATCCGCCGAAAACAAAGACAATTAATTTAACGGCGAACATTAAGTAAGAAGATGTGCCGGAAAGACGGAAGCGACGAAGCGACGAAGCGACGAAGAGACGAAGAGACGGAGCGACGGAGAGACGAAGAGACGGAGAGATTTTATTTGTTAATTCGAAATATCGTTTTCAAAAGAGCTTAAAAGTAGAGCATAAGTCGCTCAGTCGCTCAGTCGCACCGTCTCTCCGTCCTTCCTTTCTTACTTGATTCCGATCACCGACATCAGACGACCTGTTTTGCCATAGAGTTTTTTCTCACGGCGATAGGAGAAAAACAAATCGGTGCGTTCCATCGTGCAGAGCGGCGCGATGGAAATGTTTGCGGGCGAGACTCCGATGCTTAAAAGTTGTTCTTTGTTAGCCGTGTGCAAATCAATCAGCGCGTGATTGGCTTTGGTCGGTGTGAA
Source organism: Acidobacteriota bacterium (assembly GCA_031362765.1). GTDB lineage: Bacteria > Acidobacteriota > Blastocatellia > Pyrinomonadales > Pyrinomonadaceae > JAFDVJ01. Next base: position 4,322 of record JANLTD010001120.1, read on the forward strand.
AATATGGTCTGAATCCGGGAAATTCTTGCGAAATTCGTCAATCACATCTTGTCCGATCTCATAATTAGCGCAGGTTGCCGCCGGACCGATGGCCGCGATCAGATCGTTTGGTTTCGTGCCGTAATGGACACGCATTTTTTCGATTGCCTTTAAAACAATTGATTGCACGGTTCCGCGCCATCCGGCGTGAATTGCGGCAAACGCGCCGGAATTTATATCGCCGAGCAAAACCGGAACGCAATCAGCGGTTTTGACGCCGAGCAAAACTTTTGAAACATCGGACACAAGCGCGTCCATTCGGTGATCGCCGTCTTTGGCATCTTCGAGATCTTTGATGTGGCGAACATCCGCGCTGTGCGTTTGCCAAACGGAAGCGAGCACGAAACCGCCGTCAAAGAGGCTCAAAAATCGTCGGCGATTTTCGGCGATGTTTTCCGCCGAATCTTCGTCGTAACCGGCAAGGTTCAAAGAGTTTTCGGGAAAATCGGAAACTCCGCCCGTGCGTGTTGAAAAACCGTTCGCAAAACCATTTTCTTCCAAAACGCGGCTGATGAGAACTTTGACGCCATCTTTTTCGCGCCAATAAAATCCGTTTTCTGCTAAAATCTGTTCTTCGGTCTTTGGTCTTTGGTCTTTGGACACTTGACTCTCGACTCTTAATTCTTGACTAATGATTGTTTCGATCGGCATAGACATTATAGAAGTTTATCGTATCAGCGAGACTCTGACCAGAACGCCACGTTTTGTTGAGCGCGTTTTTACGGAAAAAGAGCGCGCCTATTGCGAATCAAAAGGTGCGGCTTCGGCGCAGAGTTTCGCGGCGCGTTTTGCCGCCAAAGAAGCGTTTCTAAAAGCCTTGAAAACCGGCTGGCGCGGGCGCATTACGTGGCAGGATATGGAAATCTTGAACGATGCGCAGGGCGTTCCGAGTTTGGAAATCAAAGGCGAAGCGCGAAAATTATTGGAAAACTTGGGCGCAAACAAAATTCATCTTTCAATCTCACACACGACGGATCACGCCGTCGCGCAGGTTATTCTTGAGCGACTTTGAGACTTTTGAGACGGAGCGACAGAGCGACATTGAGACGGATGGACGAAGCGACGGATGGACGGAGTGATTTCATTATTAGATTTCTATGATAATTTGATTCAGCGAATCGTCCATTTTTCAGGTTCATTCATCATTTTTACAAGTTGTCCGATGATGATGTCGTAAGTTTCATCCAGTTCGTAGAAAGTTTGTTCACTAATATATTCACAGCGCAAAGATATTTCTAACCAAACTCGCGTTTCATCACCTTCTCCTGCCGAATCGCTTAACTTGCTGACAAAATGCGCTTTATACAGACGTTTTCGCCACGCTTCAGCAATATTTGAGCAAACTGAACGAGATGAACGACGCATTTAGTCAACCATCGAGTATTTTTCTTCCGCTGGAAAGATTTTGGTAATTTCAAAAATCTTCATTGCCCCATCCAATGAATTTTGGTAAACGCGCAAATCTCTGAAACTTTTAATGCTCCCCATAATCTTTCAATCTCTCCGTCGCCCCGTCGCTTCGTCACTCCGTCACCCCGGTCACTCCGTCTCAAAGTCGCCCTGTTGCTCCGCCACTCCGTCTCAAAGTCGCATTTACTGATTTTCGCGTTCAGACGGCAAAACCGGTCGCGAAGCGTCCGGGTTATCGGGTGAAGTGTGCAAATGCATCACTTTCCATTCTTTGCCGATGAGCTTAAAAACCAGAGTCATTCTACCCGAGGCCGATTCAAGTTTGCCGTTATATTCCTGTTGTTGTTTCCATTTGCAGGTCAAATA
>JANLTD010001133.1:0-2953 GCA_031362765.1 Acidobacteriota bacterium
GTAGTTGAAGATGCCCCAAAGAAAGTTTTCGGACGAAAAAAGTTTTCCACAAGTAGAGTGTTTAATGGTTTAAGCACTTTGTTCCTAGAAAATTTCAGATTGATAATGCGCGGGATTTTTTTTAGAAAAAAAGACGGTCAAATAAAAATCAAGGTTTCCCGCTTTTCTTCAAAGATAATTTAGCATACATGGTGCGAGGTTTGCCAAGCGACCGAACAATATTTTTGTGTCTTGAAAACGGATTGTGGTCTTTAGACATTATTTGAAATAAAGAAATTATCCACGAAGGGACACGAAGATTTCACGAAGGAAAGAAAAAAGTTGCCGATTGTTTCAAACTGCGCCGACAATGGGCGATAAATATGTCAAAAAAGAAAAAAATCTTCGTGTTTTCTTCGTGAAACTTCGTGGATAGTTATTTCAAATAATCTCTAATAAATATGAGTAAAAATATCGAACAAAGTTACAGAACATTGGCAATCATTTGGTTTGCGCTACTTTTTTCGCAAGTGATGTTTCTGGTCGTCATCTTTTTGTCGAAGCCCGACCTTTTCAAATTTGATTCGGACAAACCTGTTCTTGGCGAAAACGCTTCGATCGTCATCGCGTTTGCGTTTTTGGCAATCACCAATTTCGCGCTTTCTTTTGTGATGAAAAAGCGTTCGTTTGAACAAGCAGTTGCCGAACAAAAGATCGCCTACGTCCAAACGGGTTTGATCCTCGCCTGCGCCTTTTGCGAAGCGATCTCACTGCTCGGGATAGTTTTGGCATTCGCATTTTCGTATCAATACTTTTTCGTCTGGTTTGCGGTTGGTCTGTTAGGTATAATTTTGCATTTTCCGCGCCGCGATACGGTGATCGCCGCGAGTTATAAAAAGTGAGATTTCAAATTTCAAATTAAATTTCCCGCTCCAATAAACTTTTAAATGAGTCCAACCAAACCGAATATTTAAGGAGAAAAATTATGAGAAAAATCGTATTTCTGCTTGTTATTTTTGTATTCACGGCAATTTCCGATTCAGCTCAGATCAACGAAATTCTAAAACGAATGGATGCGCATCGAAACGCTCTAAAATCGCTTCGGGCTGATTTTGCGATCAGCAAATTTTCCGTTGAGTCAGGCGAAACCTCTAAAAAAGAAGGCGTTGTTAAATATTTGCCGCTCAAGAACGATTATGCGTTAAGAGTTGATTCGACAAAACCGATGCCGGAAAGTTTTGTGATTTCCAGAAACCAATATCTGCTTTACCTGCCGAATTTCGATCTTTTTTATTTACCGATTCGGCAAATCGCCTATACCGGAACATTGACCGATCAGCACAAAAATATGTTTGTAATTTTCTCGAATCTATCAAAAGATGGGCTGAAAGCGGATTACAACATACGATTCACCGGCGAGGAAAAAGTGAATGAAAAAACGCCGACCTGGCATCTTGAACTTCTGCCGAAAACGGCAGGAAACTTTAAGAAGATCGAACTCTGGGTTGACGGCAACGGAATGCCGATTCAATCAAAAACGACCGAAACAGGCGGCGATTCGACAAGCCTTCTGCTCACAAATTTGATGAAAAACGTCGTTTTAAGAGCGGCTGATTTTAAGATCGAATTTCCGAAAGATACTCAAATCATTAAGAACTGATCTAAGCCAAAGCCGTGTTCTTAAAGCGGCCGGCCGAAATAAAAATTTTCTCCAAAAGAAACTTTTTCAAGACTTTGCGCAACCAAGCAGAAAATACACGCAAACTTCTTTGCGCCTAAAGCTACAGTTTCAAGGAGAAAAACAAATGCGAAAAATATCGCGGCTGCTCGTCGTTTTCGCCTTTTCGGCGATCTTTACTTTTGGTCAAAATATCACCGAAGGTTCGCTTTTCGCTTCGGGCAAAAGCGGTCAATTGGGGATGTGCCCGCTCAGACATACTTCGGTCAAAGCCGACATCAGCGGTTTTCTCGCCCGCGTCACCGTTACGCAGGAATTTGAAAACAATTTTACCGAACCGATCGAAGCCGTTTACACGTTTCCGCTTTCGCAAAATTCGGCGGTTGACGAGATGACGATGAAGATCGGGACGCGGACAATTCGCGGTCAGATCATGAAACGCGAAGAAGCGCGCAAAGTCTATGAGCAAGCAAAAACGGAAGGCAAAACAGCGAGTTTGCTTGACCAGGAAAGAGCAAATATCTTTACGCAGGCAGTCGCGAATATCTTGCCGAACGAAAAGATCTTTATTGAGATCTCTTATGTCGAAACCTTGAAATATGAAGACGGACAATACGAATTCGTATTTCCGATGACGGTCGGCCCGCGTTATATTCCGGGTTCGGTCGAAAAGGACGACGCAAACAAGATCTCGCCAAAAGTTGCCGAAACACGCGCCGGACACGATATTTCGATTGATGTCAACTTGGACGCAGGCGTTCCGACCGAAGGAATTCTTTCGACTTCGCATCCGATCGCGACGACGAATTTAAGTTCAAACAGCGCACGCATTTCGCTTCGTGACGAAAACGTTATCCCGAACAAAGATTTCATATTGCGCTATGACGTGACCGGAAGGCGCATCGAAGACGCGCTTTTAACGCACCGCACCGAAAAAGGCGGATTTTTCAGCCTGATCCTTTCGCCGCCCGATAATTTTTCGCAAAAAGATGTGACGCCGAAAGAGATCGTTTTCGTGCTCGACACTTCGGGTTCGATGTCGGGTTTTCCGATTGAAAAAGCCAAGGAAGCAATGCGCCTTTCGCTCGAAAATCTGAACCCGCAGGACACTTTTAATTTGATAACCTTCGCCGGCGATACTTCTGTTTTGTTTGATAAACCTGTTTCTGCCTCGCCCGCAAATCTTGAAAAAGCAAAAGCTTTTCTCGAATCAAGGCAAGGCGGCGGCGGAACCGAAATGATGAAAGCGATCCGCGCCGCGCTCGACCCGACCGATTCGCAAAAACATCTGCGCAT
>JANLTD010000164.1:0-2554 GCA_031362765.1 Acidobacteriota bacterium
ATGAGCTCTCCCGAACAACGAAAACCCCAGTTTTCTAAATAAGAGTTGATACCAGTTACGATTTCTTCAGAGGAATTATCGTTTTGAAGCCACAACAAAAATTCCTCAGCCGCTAATCCGGTAAAACTTTGATAGGCTTCCCGGTTCTTTCTGATTTTCCCGATCAGATCATACATTTCAATAATTGGCCCGCTGCTAATTAAACCGGGGATCGCCTGGATGAGTTTGTTCTGAATCCCGGGTGCCTCATCGCCATAATATTGGGAACAGAGTTTGCCTAATGATCCATGGTAAGTCATCGCAAAAAAATCGGCCAGCGAAGCCCTGTACCAGCTGTGCATACGGGTTTCAATAAAACCATGAAAACACGTCCGAAGGTCTTCCATGACCACGGCTTTCTTAAATTGCCGGCTATAGTCATCCACTATCTTTTCGAATTCGACGACGTTTTTCTCCAAATTTATGTTCAAACCAATGAATTCTTTAATAAAAGATAGTTTTTGCCTGACCCCAAAATTCTTCCGGATGGTTTTGTTTTCTGCCGAATACCCGACAAAGTTATCAAATGATCTGATCAATAATTCGGAGAATGGTGAGGCGGACAATATTTCGTGGATACTGCTCATGTTGTAATACATTTTGCAGCCAAAGACCCCAATAACATTGGCATAAGCCGGCTCGAGTCTTCTGATTTGCTCAGCCGAAATTCGAAATAGCCCGGATAAATTCTTAAAATAATGATAGTACGCGTCGCGTGCAATTGAGTATAAAAGAGGCGAAATAGGGTCGGGATAATTTTCATTGACATTGGTGTTGGACCAGTACACTTCCTTTTCCTTTATTTTGGAAGTAATGGGTCTCGCCTGAACCACATAAAAAACGCCGTCTTTGAGGACCCATTCAATATCGGTGGGCGAACCGTAAAATTGTTCAATTTGTTCCGCGATGGCTAAGCCATTTTTCAACTCCGGCAAATAGTCCCGATCCGCGAGGGATTCTTTACTTGAATAATGAAAACTTTTGGGGGTCATTTCGCCTGACATCAGTTTTTCCCCATGTCCTTCGACATATTCAACCAGAAATTGTCCCGCTTTCAAATGAGAACGGGTAAAAATAACTCCGGCAAAATCCGGTTCAATCAATTGTTGAATGACGACGCCCATGCCATTGAGTTTCTTCCCGCTATGCTTTTCATAGACCCTCACATTTTCTTTGTGATAAGATGCCCAGCATTTTTGAAGGTGTGCAATAATTTCAGATTCTTCATTGGATGAAATAAAGGAATCTAACTGTCCGGCAAATGAATTTTCATCGGAATCCTCACCGATAGCCGAACTTCTTACCATGTATTTTGGGGCCGAGATCCGCTTTAATTCAGATTTGATTTCAGTGATCAATTCAGTCATGTCGGATTTTGCTATAGAAAAGGAAAAAAAGGCGGTCACGGAAATCACAAAGCCATCCGGTACCGGAAGACCCGCCCTTTTCATTTTCGAAAGATGAGCGGCTTTGGCCCCATACAGATTGACATCAACTAAATTATGTAGCGGAGTAACGTACATCAGAAACTAGATTTCAGTTTTAATTTAAGCAAAATAAAAGCGATCACCGCATGCGTTAGGCTATTGATCAGAAATAGAACCAAGGCCATTTTTAGGGTCATACCGGTGATCATAAAATATGTTAAAGTTACCCCAAAGGCGGAATCTGTTTTATCAAGCAGATAAAAAAAATATTTGTGTTTATGATGATGGCTCCCTGGTTTGATTCCCACTTTGCGTTTCAAAAACGAGTTGGGCAATTCGAAGAGTAAATAACTTAATCCCAGGGTATAACCCAGCAAAAACGGATAAGCCAATTGCAAACCGAAGACGAAGGAAACCAACCACAAGAATGAGCCATTGGCCAACGGAACAAAAAAAACAGCTCTCCAGGTTTTGTTTTTGCCAAACCCCTTGAGCCAAATCGGGATTTCGAAAACCGTCAACCATTTTTTTTTCACCACTATCATGTGAAAAATACTGGTCATTATCAATGGCACCAGAACAATCAAAATATGTGTGAATAATTCAATCATTGATTTCGTGTCATATCCTGCGGTGCTCGGCAAAGTTGGCCCAAAATTTCCAATTTAGACGCTTGATTCACAGATCGGATCTTAAAATACAAAGCATTTTAAGTGCATTATTAAGAATCCGTTTTGAAAAATCATATTTGACCACAATCCCGGCGACTTCATAAAATACCACCCGCGCGACAATAAACTCGATGATCGCGTATTGATAAACAAAGTACCAATCGGAACGCGACGGGTTTTCGCCAACGTTGAATTGATAATGAAATTCAAGGTATCTCATCAAGTCTGTTTTTGTAAAATCTTCTGTTAAGACAAAGCTCAGGAATTCAATAATATCCCGGTGAGGATAATTTACAAGCGCCAATTCCCAATCGTAAACGGCCAATTTCCCGTTTTGGCGAACCGCTATATTTCTTGGATTATAATCGTTATGGACGATGGTTTTCCGGATCGTAATTTTCTCCTTTAATTTTTCCA
>JANLTD010001147.1:0-1881 GCA_031362765.1 Acidobacteriota bacterium
GGCTTTTCGGATTCGACTATAAATTGCGTCGAGGTCGCAAAAATGGCGGAAGATTGCGGTGTCGAACATATTCAGGTTCACGGACGCACGCGCGAACAAGGCTACAAAGGACTGGCAAACTGGGATTTGATCGGCGCGGTCAAAGATGCAGTTTCAATTCCCGTTTCGGGCAATGGCGACATTACGACGATCGAATACGGAATGAACCGCTGGCGTGAGAGCAGCGTTGACGGAATCCTGATCGGACGCGGTGCGATGCAAAATCCGTGGATCTTTCGTCAATTTGACGACGCACTGAACGGACGCGAGATCTTTCAGCCCGATCTGGCCGAAAAAAAAGCCGTTCTGCTCGAATTCTTTGAAATGGTCCGCGAGGAAATGCCCGAAATGCCCGCGCTCGGCAAAATGAAACAGCTCGCCGGACAATTTACCAAAGGCCTGGTCGGCGGCGCGCAATTTCGCCAAACACTCTATCATTCACAGTCGGCGACCGAGATCCTTGACAATATCACAACTTATTTTGAAACTTTGACGGCACGTCAAACCTTTGGTGACGGCGTGACGGAAGCCGACCGGGATATGGAAATTGCGTCGTGCGACGCGTTTTCGGAGGCAGAAACTGCTTGCTCTGACGAGGAAGTTTCGTGTAATGTAGCAACTACGATCTGATCTTTTCTATCGAGGTAATAATAATGAAGATGTTTAAATTAGCAGTTGTTTTTTTGCTGCTCGCGGTTCTTTCGCCGGCGGCTTTTGCCCAAAAACTGAAAGCCGAAGATGTTCTCGCGAAACATCTCGATTCAATCGGCACGGCGGAAACACGAAGCGCCATTAAAAACCAACTTGCGGTCGGCGATGTACAGGTAACATTTGTTTCGCAAAAAAATCTGCCGGCGCAAGGCAGAGTTGTATTGGCTTCCGAAGGCGTCAAGAATTTTTTTGGACTAAATCTCAACGCCCTTGATTATCCGCTGGAAAGATTCAGCTTTGACGGCAAGAAATCAAAAGTTGCCTATGTCCGCATCGGCGTTCGCTCGATTCTCGGCAATTTTATTTTGTCTAACAGTTTACTGCTTGAAGAGAGCCTGCTCGGCGGGACTCTTGCAACCTCTTGGGCATTATCAAGACTTGCCGACAACAAAGCCAAACTTTCCTTTGATGGAACAAAAAAAATTGATGGAAAAGAGGTTTACGTGCTTGGTTATTCGCCGAAAGGCGGCGGCGATTTCGATATAAAACTGTATTTCGATCAGGAAACTTTTCGTCACGTGCGGACCGAATACAAACGAACGGCTTCCGCCTCAATCGGAAGAACGAGCAGAAGCGGAACGGGCCAATCAATTGACGATTCTGCCCGGCAAAACGAAAGCCGTATCAAGATCGTCGAAAATTTTGCAGATTTTAAGGCAGAAAAAGGTTTAACCTTACCGCATAACTACACCTTGAATTATGCAATTTCCGGTCAGAGCGGAACGACTGAAATCGAATGGAAATTTGTTATGAGCGAGTTCGCGTTTAATCAGAAGCTCGATGCGAAAACCTTTGATATCGAAACCAACTAGCATCATGAAGTTACTAAAAGTTCTTTTTATCTCGTTTTTCCTTGTAATTTTCTCCCAAATTTGTTTTTCGCAGGCGCCCAAAAGCAAATCCGTTGCGCCGGTTGATACGCTGACGGCGAAGTCTTCGCCCGCCTACGCGGAGGTTCTTTTGCGAAAAACCGAGCTTTTATCGGAGCTCGAATCGCTCCTTGTCGAATATACCGAAGAATACCCGAAGGTCACAGAATTAAAGTTTGAAATCGGTTTGCTGAAAAAAGACTTAGACGTGCTTCTGGCAGTAAATCCGTCTGAGTTTTCAAAACTGACGACGGCTCTCGGG
>JANLTD010001246.1:0-4109 GCA_031362765.1 Acidobacteriota bacterium
GCCGTCTTTATCAAAACGCCGACGCATAACCGGCGTCAGCAAAACCGGAAACGCTTTTTTGGCGCGCGCTTCTTCGATAAATTTGATCAGATTCTTGCGATAATCTTCGGGCGGCGTATAGCGTTCGCCTTTTTCTTTCGCCGAATCGTTGTGGCCGAATTGAATAAAAACGTAATCGCCTTTTTTCAGCGCGTCAACGATCGCCTGCCAGCGGCCTTCGGAAATAAAGGTTTTCGTGCTTCTGCCGTTCTGCGCCCGGTTGTCAATTTTGACTATTCCGACTTTGAAAAATTGTCCGAACATCTCGCCCCAACCGGTTTCGGGACGTTTTTCCGGAAGCTTCACGGCACACGTCGAATCGCCCGCCAGATAAATCGTCACCGGCGATTTTTGAGCGAACGCGAAAACGCTCAAAACAAACATTATAGATATCATTCCGGTAATTTTCATTTGATTTTTTTGCCTACGAAATAAACGAAATCAACGAAATAAAGCAAAAGAGTTTTTTCTATTTTTCGTTTATGCGCGTGTGTTTCGCAGGCAAATCGCTCTATCCTAATTTATCAACAATTTTCCCGTTAATCTTGACGTTATCGAGCTTGATGCCTTTGACGTTTTTGACAATGCTGCCTTTTTCGACATTGTCGAACGTCGTGTTTTTGATCGAAATATTGTAAATCGGCGCGTTGTCGAGACCTTGAATATCAACCGTGTATTCGCTTTTTCCGCTCTTTACGTTTTCGACCTGATAATTTCGCATCACCGGCGTAAAATTGCCGCGCGCGCCTTCTTCGTAGTTGAAATCGATCGTCACAACGGCATGGGCAACCTGCCCGATCGTGATATTCCGGAAATAGAAATTTTCCAGAAGTCCGCCGCGTGAAGCGTTATTTTTGACACGCAGCGCGTGGTCGAGATTCGGACTTTCCATCCGGCAATTTTCGCCGAAAACATTGCGTACGCCGCCCGAAATTTCGCTCCCGACCGTGATTCCGCCGTGTCCGTCTTTCATCTCGCAGCCGCGCACGATGACGTTTTCGGTCGCAACATTTATTCGTCTTCCGTCGTTGTTTCTGCCCGATTTGATCGCGATGCAGTCGTCGCCCGTATCGAAAAAACAGTCTTCGATCAAAACATCTTTGCACGATTCGGGGTCGCAACCGTCGTTGTTCGGACCGTGCGTTGAAATATGAACCTTACGAACCGTGACATTTTCGCACAAAACCGGATGGATTTCCCACATCGGCGAATCAACAATGCGGACACCTTCGATCAAAACGTTTTTGCATTTGTAAGGCTGAATAAATTGCGGCCGCAGATAATCTGTTTCGCCGCCGAAAATCCGGTCTTTGTGTGGAACATTTTTGTCCATCATTTCATATAGTTTGGCGCGTGCCGGTTTCTGACTTAAAACATTCGGATCGCCGCCGTATTTCGGATTTCCGTGCCATTTCCAGAAGAACGATTTGCCCTGTCCGTCGAGAGTTCCTTCGCCCGTGATAGCTATATTTGTTTGCTCGTAAGCGTAAATGAACGGCGACAGATGCATCAGTTCCATTCCTTCCCAGCGCGTGTGAACGATCGGCAGATAATCTTTCGGATTGGTCGAAAATTTCAGTATCGCGTCTTTTTGAACGTGCAAATTGACGTTCGATCTCAGATGGATCGCACCTGTCAGCCATTCGCCTTTCGGCACAACAACACGCCCGCCGCCTTTTTTGCTGCATTCTTCGATCGCTTTTTTGATGCTTTCCGTACAAAGCGTTTTGCCGTCCGAGAGTGCTCCGTATTTCGTGATCAAATAATCTTTTTTCTTAAACTTCGGCGGTCTGATCCGTGCCAAAATGCGTGGATATTCGGTCGCCCAAACATCGGTCTCAGCGAAAGCGATGTTTGGCAAAACAAGCCCAACGCCCGCGCCTGCCAGTAAAAGTTGTAAAAATTCTCGACGATTTTTCATAGGATTTTGGCTTTATAAATTGCCACTAGCTTTAGCTGGTGGACAGCGAAATATGAAATAAAGGCTTTAGACGAACTGTAAAAATTAACTTCCGAATGGCTTCAGCCGAACTTATGCTAAAGCAATAAGGATGATTGATATTAATTCTTTTTTTGGCTAAAGCCGATTACCTTTTGCCAATCTCCCACTAGCTGAAGCTAGTGGCAATTTATTAAAGCATTCAATTTTTCTTAACCTTTTCTTTCCACTTCGGATAATCTTTTTCAAGCAGTTCGTTCGGTTCGTTTGTGTACCAGCCGTAACCGTTGCGGCGTTCGGCTTCAATGTCGGAAACGTCGTATTTGATGATCGAATCGCGCCCGATAAAGATCGGCTTCATCGTTTCGATCTGGTAAAACCGCGCCCAGATCGGCGGTGCATTTTTGTCTTTAATGACGGTATTTTCGCCGTTCTTTCGTTCCCAGCGAATTCCGTTTAATTGGGTTTCTTTGAACCACTTGATCGCTGATTCGACCGCTTCGATCATCGCCTGATCCGGGTTTCTGTCGAGCATTAGGAAACGAATGATGCCGACCGATTCACCGGCGGTCAGGGAGATCGGTTCAAACTTTCGGGCGGCCGCCGGCTTTAAAGTATTTTCGTCATATTGCGCCGCCCAAACCATTTTTTTGCCGTTTATTTCAACCTGCAATTTCAAGATCAGCGGAATCGCCTTTTCGACCGCTTTTTCCGTCTTTGATCTTCGTTCTTCGTCAACAAACCGAAAATCTTCGCGTTTTTCGGCGATTTCGCGGAACAGTTTTAAGACGCCGATCATCGCGTCGTCGTTGAAAGTGATATGCGTGTAATAACCTTTTTTGAGCGGGAAAAATTGCGGAAAACCGCCGCTCGCGTATTGCGATGCAAGCAGATAATCCAAACCTTCGTAAAATGCTTCTTTGTGTTTCGGAAAATTGGTCGGCGGCGTCTGTTTCGCGAGACTTCCCGTGATGACTTTTGCGAGAAATGCGACTTGCGAATAGGATGTGCGGTTATCAATCGTCGTTTCTGTTGTGTTTGACCTTTCCTTGGCGAGCTTTTCGCGCTCGGAAACAGTGAGCATCGCGCTCATTTCGAGATTTTTTTCCCAGCCGCCGTTTTCTTTTTGATATAGAACAACCTGGTCGGCGATCCGTGCCCCTTCGTCGGTTTGATACCAAAGCGGTTTCTGCTTGAAAACCTCGCTCCACGAAACCAATTTCCAATCCGGTCTGGTCGTTTCGAGCCATTTATCATCAGCCGTTTTCGGGTTCCAGCCGTCTTTTCCTTTGAGGAAATTTTCGGTTTCAAATGCGCGCGATTCTTCTTTTGTGAGTTGGTGCATCCATTTAACGCGGGCTTCGGGTTTCGCCCCGGCGCCTTTGGAATCATATTCGGCAAAATACGCGGTTTTTTCGTTGTCGGGATTGCCCCAATTGTTCCAGCCCTCAATTCGAATATGTGCGCCCATTTCAGTTTCAAGAAAAACCGTCCGCCCAAAGGCTCGCCACGGTCGTCCGAGAAAAACGCCTTTGTCGGTATTGGCAGCAGTCAATTTGCAATTAATAAAAACAAACCCGCCCGGCTCATCAGCTGCAAAACGCATCGGCGCGGTGATATAGCCGTCGCCTTTTGAATGAATCGTGCAATGCGCGAAAACTGCCGCTGCTTGCCCGAAAATAAAATCAACGTTGCCTTCGATGTAGCAATCTTCAAAATACTGCCGGCCATTTTTGGCGTAAAGCGTGTCTTGCCAACCTAAGAATTTACATTTTTTGAAAACTGCCCGATCAGCTTCGCTTAAAACAGCGACCGCTTGCGATCCCGGCGCGCCGGGTTTGAAATCGAACGAATTTTCAAACGTCACATCTTCCGCGTGAAAATCGTGTCCGCCGATATAAACGGCATACGCTGCCGAGGTCGTTCCGGCGCGTTGGTTGTTGATGTCAAATCTTAGCGTGGTCGTCTCAACAGATTCGCCGATCAACGAAATAAACGGTTTGTTCGCCGGAATGCGGATCTGTTCGTTGTAAACGCCTTTTTTGATGAAGATCAGAAAGCGCGATTGATTGTTCTCAGGAACTTTAGCGATCGCTTCTGAAACGGTTTTGACATCGCCGCTGCCGTCTGC
>JANLTD010001278.1:0-2755 GCA_031362765.1 Acidobacteriota bacterium
ATGGAAATTTGGGACTGGAATTTAGATTCGAATTATCTACTCGACCTGAAAATTATCTTGGAGAAATTGAAGTTTGGAACAAAGCAGAAGATTCTTTGAAAAATCGTTGACGCTGACCATCGCCCCGACGAAACTACAAACCGGCGCGGCTTCCAAAGCGATTTCGAGCCAGTCATTGAGCGCGCCGCATTCGTCAGATTCAAAATGGCTGAAACCGATCCAGCGAATCTTTGCGGGATCAATGATCTTGGCAACTTCCCCGCGCACGACCGGGAAAAGCCCTTTCATTCCGGTATGAAACAAAAGCGGTTCGTCGTCTTTGACGAGAAATTGATTAAACTGAAAAATTAAATAGGCAATGAATGTAGAAATTCTTTAAAAATCGGTAGCAATTTCTATTACTGCCATATTAAAAAACCTCCAAAATAAAATCTCTCTCCAATTCTAAACGCGAAATTTCAATTTTAAAAATATCAGGTGATCGAATTTTTATTGTTTGTCAGAATGATGCCTTGCGCATCGCCGAACCACCGCGCAGGCAAATTTGCGAACTAACCGTTACGTCAGACCGTTTCGCGGTGCCGCGCTTTCTCGATTCGGTGAACTTTGTCCAAAAATTCAAGCGCGGCTTCCGATTGGAAAAGCTCGCGGGTTTCGGTTTCGTTCTCCATTACGGGTTCGAGAGCTAAATCCATATATTCGAGTTTTTTCGGGTCTTTACGCACTTTTCGGTAAATCAGCCGCAGTCGCGTGTATAGAGAAATCCATTGAATTTGTTTCCACAGAGTTTCAAGAAAAGTTTTCGGATAAAAAACGAGCGGATTTTCGAGCGGTAATCCCGAACGGCGCGAAGTGCGATGTTTGCGGCGCAAAAAACCGCCTTCGAGCGGGTGAATGCTTTCAATATCAATACAGCCGTTAAACCACGTGATAAAAAACATCGTCTTGCCCGGACTCGTGCCGGTCGCGATCGCGCGGCGCAGAACAGTTTCAATATGCGCGTCCGTGTAATAGGTTTTCCACGCTTTGTGATAGGTTTCTTCCCAATTTTGGCGCGACATTTTTCCGTGCGCGGTAACGGCGTGATTGAGGTCGTATTTGTTTAGATCCGCGTCCATCGCAATTCCGGCTTCGTGTAGTTTTTTATGGTCGGCCGAGCCCGGAAGCGGCGTCAGATAAAAGAATTCGAGCAGGTCAACCGGTAATTCTTTTTTGATGATCTCGATGTCGCGTAAGATTGATTCTTGAGTATCGCCCGGAAATCCCAAAATATAACCGCAATAGGTGACGATGCCGACCTTTTTCCAGGCAAGCAGCATCGCGCGGTAATCGGTGATCTTGTTCTGGCGTTTGCTGGCGCCGAGCAGCGAATCGGGATTGATATTTTCCAAACCGATAAAAACGCGTTTGATACCGGCGCGTTTTGACTTTTCGATAAAATTCGGGAGCTTGTGACAAAGCGTGTCAACCTGAATGATAAAACTTATTTTGAGTTTTTCGACCTCACGAAGTTCGATCAGTTTATCTAAAATGAGCTCCCGTTCTTGGTTGCGCGCAAAATTATCGTCGGTGATAAAGAATGAATGCAGACCTTGCGCGACGTTTGCGCGGACGATCCGTTCGATGTCTTCGGGCGAACGGCGGCGCGATTTTTTGCCCTGCACATTGATTATCGTGCAGAACGAACACGAAAAAGGACAACCGCGCCCCGCGTCAAAACTCGTCGTCGCGCCGGCGGTCAGATGAACTCGTTCGGCCGGGAGCAGCGGCGTCGCGACATTTTCAATGTTCGGCAGATCGTCCATAAAATCGTAGATCGGCGGCAGATTATTCTCGAAAGCATCAAGCAAAACCTGTCCCAATCTTCCTTCGGCTTCACCCGCAAAAAGCGTGACGCCCAAATCCAACGCTTTCTGAACGTGCGGATCTCTGTCTTTAAGCATCGCCATCGTTCCCGAAACGTGAAATCCGCCGATCGCGACCTTGATATTTTTTTCGCGCAACGGCGCAGCAATATCAAGCGCGCGCGGAAACTGATTCGACTGCACACCGACGAGCATCACAATTCCGTCGTCGGCCGATTCGATCAATGAAATTATGTTTTTGAGCTTGATGTTGGTGTTCGTTTCGTCAAAGGCGTGGATTTCAAATTCCACATCTTCGCCCAGTGTTTTCTGATCGCGGCATTCGAGCGCGAGACCATAGAGACACGCCAGGGAATTAGCCGGAATCGCCGAGCGAAACCATTGGATCACATAACCGTCGTCGTCATAATGCGAGGGTTTGATCAGAACCAGAGAAAATCGTTTTTGTTTTGACATTTGTTTTGATGGCGAAACGATTCTAGCTTAATTGTCCGTGCATTTCAAGAAAATCAAGCGCGCCTGTCTTTAACTCTGATCACAATTTTCAACGCAGACCATTTTTCGTCAACCGCGCAAACCTTGACGTCAACCAAACCAAGCGCAAGAGCCGTTGCGCGAATCACGTCTTCCGTGACATCGGTCGGTATTCGCGACGCTTTTTTATACCAAGAAATCCAGATCGCGCCGTTCTCGACAATTTTGTTCTTGAATTCAAAAAGCGCGGTTTCGAGTTCGGCAATGCTTTTCACGAACGCGTGGATCACGTCCGTCTTTTCGCTTAAAGAATCCAGAAAGACAACTGCTTCGGGCAATTCGCCGAGCAAACTTAGATAATTTTCAGGCGCATTGTGCAGATAAACTCTGTGATGCGCCTTGATGCCGAGTTTTTT
>JANLTD010000028.1:0-4954 GCA_031362765.1 Acidobacteriota bacterium
CTGCTGAAACCAATAACAGGTCTGGAAGGGTTGCTTTGCGCCCGCTCAAGTCAAAACATACTCAATTCAAAAAAAACAATCCTCATTCAAGTACCCGCTCTAAAGACCGCGTTGACCGTGAAACTACCAAACGGCGGTCAAAGACCGCCTCTATACGATCTTTATAATGCGAATCAGGAGTTGAAAAATGTCCGCGCGCATTGACATAAAACTTCAAGGATTAGAAAAATTAAAAAGAAATGGGACGCGGACGAACGCGGATTTGGCGGATGATCGCGGGTTTTTCTAGAAAGCAGTGCAAATCCGCGCTGATCCGCGTCCTACTTTTGACACTTTTCACCACGAATTTTGAGTTTGTAAACAACTTTTCAGTTTACCAATATCCAATCCCTGATTCGAATTTAAAACGAACGTGAAAATAATAACTTACAACAGTAAAAAAACTTAGTCGTTAAGTAGTGGCTCTAAAGACCGCGTGAGATCGTTCTCGAAGTTGGTATTTATCACGATTCAAAAGCAAAATTCGAGATTTACGCAGGCTTTGGCGTCAAGGAGATTTGGCGTTACGACGGCGAAAAGTTCGAGATTTACGAATTGCAGAAAAACGCCGGATACAAACAAGTTAAGAAAAGCCAATCGCTTCCGATTCTGACTGCGAAAGTTTTGACTGATTTACTGAACCGATCTGAAGAAAAAGACCAATACGAGATTTTGCTGGACTTTGAGGAATGGCTGAAAACGCAGGAATGATTTGAATGCAAAACGAACAAAAATTTTGAGCATTATTGAAAATCTGATACATTTGAACTATGAAAACGCTGACATTAAAACTACCCGACACTTTGGACATTGACGAAAAGCAGATTGCTATGATTATTGCCACGCGTCTTTATGAACAAGGCAGACTTTCGCTTGGACAAGCCGCCGAAGTTGCGGGTTTATCAAAGCGAACTTTTGCCGAATTATTAGGCAAATACGAAGTTTCCATCTTTAATTTTCCCGCTTCCGATTTATCAAAAGATGTCGCCAATGCCTAAAACGATTATTTCCGATACGAGTTGTTTTATCATTTTGACAAACATTGCCGAACTCGACCTTTTGCGTAAAGTTTATGGACAAATCGTAACGACTCCTGAAATCGCGGCAGAATTCGGTGAACCGCTTCCCGATTGGGTTGAAATCGCAACTGTCGCAGATAAATACCGACAACAACTCTTGGAAATGCAGATAGACAAAGGCGAATCAAGCGCAATCGCCTTAGCACTTGAAACGCCAAACAGCACAATCATTTTAGACGATTATAAAGCCCGAAAGATTGCCGAACAGCTTGGATTAGTTTACACAGTCACAATCGGCGTAATTATCAAAGCAAAATTGAAAGGAATTATTCTCTCAATTAAACCGATTCTTGAAAAAATAAAACAGCCCGATTTTCGTCTGTCGGCTGAGATTGAGATTCTGGCTTTGAAAGAAGCGGGAGAATAGGATAACCAAATCTTTACCGATTCTTAACTCAAAACTCTTGACTGATTTGCTGAACCAATCAGAAGAAAAAGACCAATACGAAAATTTGCCGGAATTTGAGGAATGGCTCGGAATGCAAGAATAATTTGATTAAAATTGAAAGGCTGAGGTTTCGGCTTCATACTTTTTTATTTTTCCCCAAATCCGTCTAAAATAATATCATGAAAAAAATCATCATATCTGTTTGCTTGATCTTCGTCTTGGGCGTTCTGACTTTTGCTCAAAATCGTTCGGTGACAATACTTTACACCAACGATTTTCATTCGGCGTTTGATCCGATTCCGGCGTATTGGCTGAAAGGTTCTCCGCGTTTAGGCGGCGCTGCGCAATTGACAACTTACATCAACCAAATCCGGGCGAAGGAAAAGACCACGTTCTTGTTTGATGCGGGCGATATGTTCACGGGGCAATTGTCGTTTTTGACCAAAGGCGAGGCGTTGATGGAAATGATGATGTCAATGCGATATGACGCGATGGCGATTGGTAATCACGAATTTGATTACGGCGCGGATAATTTTGAAAAACAGATGAACCGCGTTCCGTTTCCCGTATTGGGAGCGAACATTTTCTACAAAGACACGAAGATTCGCTATGCAAGACCTTACACGATCATCGAAAAAGACGGCGTTCGCGTCGGCGTGATCGGTATCATCGGGCTTGATGCGCGAAGCGTCGCGCTGCCTTCGGGAATTACGAATCTGGATTTTGCCGATCCGATTCCGATCGTTCGCGATTTGGTCAAAGAATTAAAACCGCAAGTTGATCTGATAGTCGTTATCGCGCATCAAGGCAAAACCGGACCGATGCAGACCGATGCCGAAAATCATCCCGAAATTCAGAGAGATTTTGACGAGGATATTCGCCTCACTTCGGAAGTCGAAGGCATTGACGTTTTCGTCGGCGGACACGCCCACGTCGGCATCGAAAAACCTTACGTCAATAAAAAAACCGGAACGCTGATTGTCCAAACTTACGGCTACGGAACGCGACTTGGTTATCTGAACTTGAAAATGAACGGCAAAAACATCGTCTCGCACACGGGCGAACTTTTGAAAGTTTGGAGCGATAATTTCAAGCCTGACGCGGAAGTTTTACGAAAACTGAATTACTACAAAAATCTTTACAAACCAAACATCGGAATCATCCAAGGCGTTTTGAAAAATCGTCTGGTACGGGAATACAATGCCGAATCTTCGATTGGAAATTTCATCGCGGATGTCATGCGCGAAGTCGGAAATGCCGACATCGGAATGCAGAACGCGGGCGGAATTCGCGCCGATCTGCCCGCAGGCGATGTCACCAACGGCAATGTTTATGACGCTCTGCCATTTGTTAATTCGCTCGTCGTTTGCGAAATGACCGGAAAGCAGATCAAGGAAGTTTTAGAACAAGGATTTTCGCTCGAACGCGGAATGATTCAGGTTTCAGGTTTGACGGCAAAATACGATCTGGCAAAACCGATCGGGCAAAGACTCTTCAATTTGGAGATCGGCGGAAAGCCGGCGGAAGACGGTAAGATCTATAAAGTTGCGACCAACAGTTTTATCTGGGAAGGCGGCGATTTGTATAAAATGTTTTTGGGAACAAAAGCCGTTTCAAAAAGCGGTCTGCTCTCGGAAATCGTGATGGAATATTTGAAGAAAAACAAAACCGTCGGGTTGCCGAGAGCCGGACGTTTGATTCCCGTAAAGTAAGATGGACAAAACGCACGCTTGCCCGATCTGCGCGGCAGAGGTAAATCATTGGGAACGCTATCCGAACCAGGTTTGCGACAGATGCCAAAGCAAGACCTCGGATGCCTACGGCCGGCGGCTGAAATTTTCCAATACCGATTTGTCCGGCGGTTTACGCGCCGTTTATCTCGATAGCGGAGAAGAATATCAGCGCCAACTTTGCTATATTGACAGCAGAAAATGTTTTGCCAACGAGCATCGTTTCCGCGGAATTGTAATTGAAACTGTTCATTGATGTTACCCGATAAATTAAAATACGAACGCCAAAAAGGAAGAAAAGAATCGAAGCTCTTCGGCTTTTTTTTATCTTCGTCTCTGCTCGTGGCAGTTTTCGCGGCGTTGGGCGTTTCGTATTTTGCTCTGCAGAATGAAATTCCGGCGTTATACAAATCTTTTTTGAGCCGAAATTGGTCAAAAATTGATGGCAAGATTACTAAAACATATACCTCGACGAAATTCATATCGGCAGGTTCGTCAAAAAATCCACGGTCGGCAACGGTCTATGTTCCTACTGTAAATTATTCATTTCAGGTAGAAAACGAAACATTTACAGGCGAGAGAATTAATTTTGCCGCCGAAGAAGAACATTTTCCGCTTCAGGAAGAAAGCAAAGAATATTTAGATTCTTTCTATCAGGTCAACAAAAATATCGAAGTATTTTATAATTCAAGCAATCCGCAAGAATCTACTCTAAGTCGGGAATATGTCTATGATTCAAGTAGTTATCAAACGGGCTGTGTTTGTGGAAGTATCGGAATTTTTTTCGGCGTATTGATTTGGTTTAGCATTAAGGATTTAATCAAGATTTTCAGGAAACAAAAAAATGACGACAAATAGTGATAACCCGATTGTTTCGATCATCATGGGCAGCACGTCCGATTGGGAAACGATGAAAAACGCGGCTGACATTCTGACGGAATTCGGCGTCGCGTACGAACCACGAGTTGTCTCCGCGCACCGGACGCCCGATCTGTTGTTTGAATTTGCCAAGCAAGCGGAATCGCGCGGGCTAGAAGTCATCATCGCGGGCGCGGGCGGCGCGGCTCACCTGCCGGGAATGTGTGCGTCGCAGACGGTTTTGCCGGTTCTCGGCGTGCCCGTCCAAAGCAAAGCCCTGTCGGGCCTAGATTCGCTGCTCTCGATCGTCCAGATGCCCGCCGGAATTCCCGTCGGAACGCTCGCGATCGGCGCGGCCGGCGCGAAAAACGCCGCGCTTCTGGCGATTTCGATTTTGGCGAATTCAAGACCGGAGTTGCGCGAAAAACTTCACGAATTTAGAAACAAGCAAACACAAACCGTTTTAGATTCGGAATTACAATAAATGTTTAATCCAACGCGAAGAAATAGAAATATTGGCACAGCAAAGCAAGGCTTCAAAAAACGAAACCGCTTTAATATTCCTTGCTATTACATTCGGGAAGATAAGATTTATTGGGAAAAATTAAGCGATTATAAAAAAATAGAAAGGTATATAAACGGTTGCAAATTTACTTTCATAGTTGAAAAATCGAAAAAAGATTGGTTTCATGCTTGCACAGTTGAAGATTTAGAAATGATTCTTCAGCATATTTCATCAGCATATTATAGAGATTTAAGAACTATTATCTTACGCCAACCAAAGCGAACCGAAACGATTTTCTCGTCTGTTTGGGGAAGACTTGTATTTTATTATGAGTTTGAAGGAGATTCATTTCCAG
>JANLTD010000037.1:0-2504 GCA_031362765.1 Acidobacteriota bacterium
GTTCAGCCTGTGGACAGTTTTGTGGTCATAGCTATGGCTTTAATGGCGGAACGGTATTTGACAGTACGGATTGGAATGGATACGATGGCCCGCAAAAACAGATAACCCAACAAGCAACGGCAAGCGGAAGCACGGCAAGCGGAGAGCCGCCCGCACAACAAGCCGATCCGCCAGTGGCACCGCCTCCGTCTGCGGCAGAGCAAAATGCCGAGCAAACTCGTCAAGCTGCAACTCCATCTGAAGTGTTTTGTGTCTCGGGAGATTGTAAATCAGATCCAAGAGGGGGGTGGGACGCTGAAATTCAGGGACAACTTGAAAGTCAAGCTGTTCAAGCTCCGGCAAATGCTAATAATAGAACGGTATCAGGACACGGGGCATATTATAGGTCAGATGGCACTTTCGTAATTCCGGCAAACACTTACATTACAATTTACGTCAAAGCTGGTCAGATGATGTTAGTAAGAAATGGTAGCGGTGAATTAATGGAAGGTTTTACGGTTGATGCCATTGGCGAAGGAAAGGCAAGTCCTGAAGATGTAAAAAAATTCGGATTAGTTCCGATAACTTTGGGTCCCGGTGCATCAATGCCTGACATTACCGTTTCTGAAATTGGAGATAGTTTGGTTAATCCTGAAACTAAACCTTTTAGAGTTACAGGTAAGGATAGGATGTTAAGAGCCATAGTTTATGAAATTGCCGATAAAAATAAAAGTACTAGTAAACCAATTAATATCAATATCGGAACATGTTTCACTATAAATGACAAACGTATTGAATAAAGCCAATTTAAAAAAAAATGGGAAGATTAGTAGTGTTTACTGATTATAAGTGAGACTCAATTATGAAAATTCAGAAAGATATAATTTTATTTCTAGGTATGTTTTTATTATTCACATTAACTGCACATGCCAAACATGGAAAATACGCAGTTTGTGTTAAAAAAAAATTGTGGATTTTTTAAGAATCAAATGTCGATTTACTAGGAAAATGCGGCGGTCAGACTTGGATTACCAAACTCAATTTAGAACCAGCTTCTGCCGCCATAGTACAGAATGAATCAAAAAAGAATGAACAAACTCTCCTGAATTTAATAAAGCAATCAAAGCCGGAGACGTTCAAACCGATTTCTTTGAAGAAGACGAAATTGAGCCAAGTTCTTTCAGCGAATCAAACGCCGGGTGAAATCAGGCTCGAAGCCGACAAACTACCGCTTTTTATCAAAGAATTTTTAACACCAATGATGGAATTTTTTTTAACTGGCGGACTCGTTGACGAAAGTGATTGGCAATTTATTGAAATGGAACGATTTTCCATCAAGCTGCAAAGTGCGAATCCGACGATTGCCGAAATGGTTGAAGAAGCTAGAAAAAGTGACCCTGATAAAAAATCTGTTGAACGCTATGGAGAATTTTACACCTTGGAACATTACAAAGCCGGAAGATTAGAGAACAAGAAAAAATATTCGAAAGAGTTTTTTGCTTCAAGGGAACGATTAGACGAAACCAAAACGGCTTTGGATTACAATTTGAAATCCGGCGATGTGCTTCTTCTTGGAATAGATCAAAAGCGACGAAGTGAATCACAAAAATAGCGACACTTGAAAGTTCTCTGCTTTGGAAATCCTTAATTGACGGGTAAAATTTTCCGGTGGGTGTGATGGATTTTCATTGCGCCGATTGGTTTTGCGGTAGGCGATTTTTTTCGCATAGGGCGACAGTTAATCGGAAACCATCTATCACGGTAAGCTACAACAATCGTTATCAAGTGACGGAAATCGGTTTAGGAAGTTCGGCAACAGATAAGAGTTTGCTTAAACTGGAATACGATTACGGAACGACCGCGCAAAACAACGGTTCGCTTCGTTCGCAAAAGATAAGTTTCAGCGGGCTGACAAATCCATTCGAGCAAACCTACATTTACGACGATCTGAATCGTTTGCATTCAGCCGAGGAAAAGGTCAATAATTCAACAACTTGGAAACAAACATTCCAATATGATCGTTACGGCAACCGGACTTTCGATGCCGCCAACACGACAACGCTCTCGTCATCAACAGCGACGAAGGTGAAGAATCCGCAGATCAACACCTCGGACAATCGCCTGAAAAAAGATCAGGACAACGATAACGTTACCGATTACGATTTTGACAAGGACGGCAATCTGATACTTGACGCTGAAAACCAGCGGTTTATTTACGATGCCGAAAATCATCTCAAAGAGTTTTACAAAGGAACGAACAATACGACAACGCCCGACGGTAAGTATTTATATGATGGCGAAGGACGCAGAGTCAAGAAAATATCCTCGACAGAAACCGTCCTTTTCGTCTATGATGGAGGCGAACAACTTGTCGCGGAATACTCCACAAAATCGGCAGAAACGCCGCAAGTCAGCTATTTGACAAGCGATCATCTCGGTTCTCCAAGAGTGATAACAAACCAACTCGGCGCAGTCACAACCCGCAAAGATTATATGGCGTTCGGCGAGGAAACCTACACCACGCA
>JANLTD010000056.1:0-2127 GCA_031362765.1 Acidobacteriota bacterium
ACGGCGGCGCGAATACCAATGTGATGAAGATGCTCAAGGAAATCGGTTCGGAAGACAAGATTGACGAATGGCTCAACAAGGCGCTCGAAGAAAAACGAAAAATTATGGGTATCGGTCACGCCGTCTATAAAACGGAGGACCCGCGCGCCACGTGGCTTCGTAAATTCTCAAAAACAATGGGCGAGAAAAAAGGCGAGATGAAATGGTATAATATGTCGCAAAGTATTGAAAAAGCAATGCTTGAAAAGAAGGGAATGCACCCGAACGTGGATTTCTATTCGGCTTCGACCTATTATCTGATGGACATTCCGCTCGACCAGTTTACACCGATCTTTGCTGTTTCACGTATTTCCGGCTGGACCGGGCATATCCTGGAACAATACGGTCACAACAAACTGATCCGACCGCGTGCCGAATATATCGGCGCCCGCGATCTGAAATACACGCCGATCGGCGAACGCTAAAGCGCGTTAAGGCAAAGGCAAAAGTAAAAAGGCAAAAGGATTCGCGTCCGTTTGCCTTTTTTATCAATACCTCGTATCTGCTTCCGTAAGTAAATGATAATTGTTTCATTGAGGACTGCCGCAAAAGTAAAAACTATTTTCCGAAAGTCGCCGAAGGTGACAAATTTAATAGCGTCGGGTGCAACCCGACGACCCGACAAGCAAGCGTCGCGTCCCTGACAGGGACGAATTTGTTAGCAATTTGTTCGACACTTACAGCGTCGGAGCGATTTTCGGTTTCAACGTCGGGTTTCACCCGACGCTATTAATTTAGTTGCTTTCAGCGACAAAAATGAACTTTGTTGGTCAAATTTAGACGGGCAGGCGGTCAGAGACCGCCTCTAAACGATCTTTATAAGTTATTTTTTACACGTTCCTAAAGTCGCGAGGCGGCGAAGCGGTGCGCCGTTTCGGAATAAACTTCACGAAAATTAACTTCACTTACTTCGAAATCGAGTTTCGGATGTTCGAATTCAGGTATCCGAGTTTGGAAATCGAGTTTCGGATGTTCGAATTCGGGTTTTCGAGTTTGGAGATCAAGTTTCGAATGTTCGAATTCAGGTTTTCGAGTTTGGAATCGAGTTTCCGATGTTTGAATTCGGGTTTTCGAGTTTGGAAATCGAGTTTCCGATGTTTTAATCCAGGTTTTCGATGTTCGAAACCTTATTTCCGATCTTCGGAAACAAACAACGCTCGACGGTTCGCTGCTTTGCAAGGATTGAAACTGATTGCGCGAGGTCGTTGACTTTGAGACGTTCGATCTCTGATCTGTTTGCCGGCTCGCGAAGGTTTTCAGGTATATCCGGAAGCTCGCGCACACCGCAAAAATTCGATCTCTCTGCGGGAAGGCGTCAACAATTTCTTAGGCGAATTGATTGAAAAAGCCAGGTATAAAAGAATTGCGCTTCGCTTGATTATGTGCGGTTCAAAATATGAAACCTTTAAAGATTTTCTAAACGCCGCTAAATCTTATCAAGATACTTTCGTCCTGTTTCTACTCGATTCCGTTGCGCCGCTTGACGAAAATGAAACGCCGAAATCCTTTCTCCAAAAGCAAAATCCGCTTTGGCATGTGCAAGACGCAGAAGAAAATCAATGTCACCTGATGGTGCAATTGATGGAATCTTGGTTCTTTGTTTTCAAACCGACAACAACGAACTGAAACCGTCAAACTGAGAAATGCTGATGAAATATTTAGCCGCCCGACGGTCAATGCGGCTCAAAACGTTTTAGAAAATAAAGCCAAGAGTTTGACTCAAAACTGCGGTGATTAGTTCGGTCAGTTTTTTTTCATTGTCAAAAATCATTCGGCTTTCAACGACAAGACACGGCAAACTAAACTCGACATCCGATAATTTGACAGCGTCTTTGGCGGTTGTCAGGAGCACGTTGGCGCCAGTTTGTTTTGCCCCGAGTTCGAGGTTGGTAATATCGCTTTGCGTGTAGCGATGATGATCAGGGAACTTTCGGGTCGCCGCCAAATCGAAGTTTTCACGGCGCAGCTGCTCAAAAAAATTGTCCGGATTGCCGAGTGCGCAAAAAGCTAAAAATTTGTTCGTTGTCAATTGTTCGTTGTTCGTTGTTTTTCTCTGTGAACTTTGCGCCTCCGCGTGAAATTCTTTCA
>JANLTD010000095.1:0-2586 GCA_031362765.1 Acidobacteriota bacterium
CGCTTTGGGAAGCGAAACGTCAGCCCAAAATGATTCGTTTTCAAACGGGTAATTGGATTATCCGCACTACACGCAGCCGCGCGATTTTCGCGGAATGTTGGTACCGGAAGTTCTTTTGAGCGGAAATCACGCCGCAATCGAAAAATGGCGGCAGGAAAAAGCGTTGGAGAAAACGCAAAAAGTTAGAAAAGATTTGATAATTAAAGGAGATTAGCTGAAGTGAATAGTTAAAGGTTACAAAGGATAACTTTATAACGGTCACCTCTCGCCAAAAATAAAATGAATCGTTTAGACAGTATCGAACAAACACAGTTAAAGGAAAATATTCCTTCATTTCAGCCGGGCGACACTTTAAAAGTTCACGTCCGCATCAAAGAAGGCAACAAAGAGCGTCTTCAGATCTTTGAAGGTATTTGCATTGCCCGCAAACACGGCGGCGCGCGCGAAACCATAACGGTCCGAAAGGTCAGTTTCGGCGTTGGTGTGGAACGTATTTTTCCGCTTCACGCCACAATCGTGGATCATATTGACGTCATCCGACGCGGTAAGGTCCGTCGCGCGAAACTTTATTATTTGCGTGATCTGCGCGGTAAAGCAGCGCGTATCAAAGAACGCGACACACGCAACAAAAAAGCAAAAGCGTAAAATTACGACCGGGAGACGCGGAGAATGGGAGACGCGGAGAGAAAGAATTCATCACAAGTTGAAGAATCGTCTCTCCGCGTCTCCTCCATCGGAATTGATTTTGAAAATCAGGCAATTGCCGACGGATATGAATACATTGCCGGTGTTGATGAGGTCGGGCGCGGCTGCCTTGCAGGTGCCGTCGTCGCGGCCGCCTGTATTTTGGATCTCTCAAAACCGCTTCCCGCCGGCTTGAACGATTCCAAAAAACTTTCTGCCAAAAAACGCGAAGCGATCAACGAAGAACTCATGGCAAACGTTATCGCTTACGCAATCGCGCAGGTCGAAGCCGAAGAGATCGACGAAATAAACATTTTGCAAGCGACCAAAAAAGCGATGCGCCTTGCGGTCGAAAAACTCACCCCAAACGCTGATTTTCTATTGGTTGACGCGCTTCAACTCAAAGAAATAAGCCTGCCGCAAAAAGCCATCATCAAAGGCGACGCGATCTCTGCGTCAATCGCCGCCGCTTCGATCATTGCTAAAACATACCGCGACAATTTGATGCGTGAATTGTGTAAAATCTATCCAAACTACGGATTTTCAAAACACGCCGGGTACGGTACGAAAGCGCATTTCGAAGCGATCAGAGAACACGGCGCGTGTCCGCTTCACCGAAAATCTTTTCGCGGAGTTTTGGTTTAGATAAGCAAGGCAGAAGAAGTTTTGCGACATAATGTTTGGTTATAGTTACGCATTTATGCGTGAGAAACCGCCAGCGAAGCGCAGCGGTTTCACGTCTAAAGACGTAACTCTGAACGAAAAGCAAAATGTCGCAAAACTTATACTCACCTGCTTAAGCCGCGTCATCCTTCCAACAAGAAATATAATTGTTTAGAGGGCTTTGGTTTTTGGTTTTATTCGATGGAAACCCGCCCACTTTCATTCAAGACTACAAAAATGAATCGGGCGTGGTGAGAAATTCAAGGTCAATCGGTAATTTCTTTCAAAAAACCAAAAACTAAAGACCAACGACCTAAACAATTACCAAAAAATCGTTAATCCCAAATCTGAAATCCGAAATCCGAAATCCGGATCTACGGAGTCTTCATATTTTCTTCATAAAAAATTCATAAAAACTTCACAAAAAACTAAAGATTTTTCGTCTAGCTATAAGTTAGGATAATTTTAACGAAAGAAATTCGTTTCAAATTTTGAATCGCGGAAAAGATTCCGCTACGAAAATCAATATAAGTTCAGGAGATAAAAATATGAAAAAAATTAGTTTCAGAGTATTTGTTTTAGTTGTTATTGCGTTTGGTTGCAGTTTGTTTGTTAATGCGCAGGCGACCAGAACTTGGGTTTCGGGGGTCGGAGACGATGTTAATCCGTGCAGTCGGACTGCACCGTGCAAAACATTTGCCGGAGCGATTTCAAAAACGGCGACGAATGGTGAAATTAGTTGTCTCGATCCGGGTGGTTTCGGTGCGGTGACGATCACCAAGTCAATCACGATTGACTGTGAAGACACGCAAGGCTCGATCCTTGCTTCGGGCACTAATGGTGTCGTCATCAATATTACCGCCGTTGCCGACACAAAGAAATTTGTGAGATTGCGCGGAATCACGATCAACGGTGCGGGAACGGGTTTAAATGGTGTCAGGGTTCTGGCCGCTAACAGCGTTAATGTCGAAGACGGCGTGATTGACGGTTTTACGACACACGGCATTTCGGTTGAAACTACTTCGGGAACACCAAAAATCGTTGTGGACAGAATGACGATCAGAGGCAATGTCGGCAACGGTATCAATACTTTTATTACCGGCGGAACAGTCAATCTGGCGGTTACTAATTCACAATTTTCCACGAATGCGACGGGAATCAATCTGAGCAGCAACACGAGTATTGTCAGCCGTCAAGAATCGCCTTGCTGAAGCAGAAGGGTCAGGATTACCGCGGCAT
>JANLTD010000100.1:0-4373 GCA_031362765.1 Acidobacteriota bacterium
GGTGGCGGCTTTAACTTACAAAAAAGGTTTAAAATTTAACGGTTTCGGCGTTTTGACGTCAATTATTTACGCCGCACTGCTTTTTCTATTCGTTTGGGCGACAAAAAAAACAACCGCCGCCAACGCTATTTTTCTGCAATATACCGCGCCGATCTATATCTTGATTCTCGCGCCGTTCGTCTTGAAAGAAAAATTTCGCGCGGCAGATCTGTTGACAGTGATTTGCTGCATCGGCGGAATGTGTTTATTTTTTGTCGGACAATTACGAATTGACGATTATCAGGGCAACATTGCCGCGCTCGGTTCCGGAATTTTTCTGGGTCTTTACATATTGCTCTTAAAGCATCCGAAGGCCGAAACAATGAATCGGGTCATTGCCGTCATTTACGGCAATCTGCTGCTTGCGATCTTTAATTTGCCCGCCGGAATTTCAGCGCTTTCAACCATTACCCCAACCGATATCTTAGCTGTTTCGTTTCTTGGCATCATTCAGATCGGAATTTCCTATATCCTTTTTATCAAAGGCGTCGCCGGCGGAACGCGACCTCTCGATGCAAGCATCATCGGCTTTATCGAACCGATATTAAACCCGGTCTGGGTTTTTCTGTTCATCGGCGAAGAGCCTTCAAAATGGGCTCTGTTAGGCGGATTGATCATCCTTGTGACGGTTGCCGCGCATACTTTTCTACATTCGATGGTCAAAAACAAAGAGTTGGTTTGAGTTAATTTATGTAATTGTTTAGGTCTTTGGCTTTTGGTCTCTGGTTTTTAGTTCTTTTGAAAGAAATTGAAGATTGCCGATGAATTTCTCACCAATCCGCTTATTTTCCGGAAATCTTGCTTGAAAATCAACGGGTTTCCATTGAAAAAACCAAAGGCCTATTCGGATACTAATTTATAGATTTACTGACCAATTCCGGCAATTCGTTTGAGCGGCTGTAAAAAATTGCCGACGAAGTTTCGCTCGTCACCAGCATCTTTTCAAAATCTTCGATCGCCATCGGCCTGGCAAAGAAATAACCCTGCCCGAATTCACATCCCAATTCCCTCAAAACTCCCGATTGCTCAATGTTTTCAATACCTTCGGCAACCGTGCTGAGTTGTAAGGTATTGCTCAAGCTGACAATCGTGCGGGCGACCGCGTTTTTCTGCGAGCTGTGTTCGATGCCTTTCACAAAAGAACGGTCAATTTTCAAAATATCTATCGGAAACTGCTGTAAATAGCTCAGCGACGAATAACCTGTTCCAAAATCGTCGATCGCCAGCCGAATGCCGAGCGATCTTATTTGATGAAGAAGTTTGAGCATTGCTTCGGTGTTTTCCATCATAACGCTTTCGGTGAGTTCTAAAATCAGGTTTTCAGGTTTGATCTTAGTCTCAATTAAAACGTCCGAAAGATCGCGGACAAAGTCGGGATGCTGAATTTGTCTGCCCGAAATATTGATGGTCACGCTCAGATCGTTACCGTATTTGTCGAATAATTTTTGGGTTTCGCGGCACGCTTCACGCATGATCCAACGACCAAGATGAATGATCAAGCCGGTTTGCTCGGCAATCGGAATAAAATCGTTTGGCGGGACAAATCCGCGGGTCGGGTGATTCCATCGCGCCAGCGCTTCCATTCCGGTAATTTTCCCGTCATTGAGCCCAATGATCGGCTGATAATTCAACGTCAATTGCCCGGCTTCGATCGCCAACCGCAAATCGTTCTCCAATTCGATCTGCGCCAAAAGCGTTTTGTGCATTTCATTTTCAAACACTATGAAACGATTTTTCCCTTTGCTTTTGGCGATATACATTGCGACATCCGCATTTCTCAATAGATCGTCAGCGATCGTTTTTTCCAGATCGCTGAAAGCGATCCCGATGCTGATGCCGATCTTGACCGCTGAATTGTTGATTTGAAAAGGCTGCTGTACCTTTTCGAGAATCCGTTCGGCAACCAAAACGGCATTTCTCTGCAAATCTTCGCCTTCGATCAAAATTGCAAATTCATCTCCGCCGAGCCGCGCAACAGTGTCTTTGGCACGCACGCAAAGTCTTAGCCGGTCGGTAAATCCGACTAAAAGCCGGTCACCGGCATCGTGTCCCAAACTATCGTTGACGTTTTTGAAATTGTCCAGATCCAGAAACAACACCGCGATCTGCGAATTTGTTTGCCAAATATTTGTTAAAGCTTCTTCGACACGGCTGCGAAACAAAACGCGGTTTGCGAGATTGGTCAAAGGGTCGTGAAATGCCTGATGTTTTAGTTTCGATTCCAACACACGGCGTTCGTTGATGTCGCGCGCATTTACCAAAATTCCCTTGACGCCCGTGTCCTTGTCATCGAGAATTTTAGCAATACCTTCGAGAACGCACCAGGAACCGTCTTTGTGGTGAAAACGGTATTCGCGCATTACTTCGTTTTGCGGATTTTGAGCAAGAATTTGATAAGCATCTTTGATCGCTACACGGTCTTCGGGATGAATAAACGAAATCCCTTTTTTGCCGATGAGTAGATCTTGCGCGTACCCGAGAATTCGCTCAACCGACGGACTCTGGTAGGCGATCTTTCCTTCGCGGTCGAAGATCATCACGATGTCCGATGAATTTTCGATCAATGTCCGAAAATGCTGTTCGCTTTGCCGTTCAGTTTGTTCGGCATGAAGCCGAACATTCTCCTTAACAG
Organism: Acidobacteriota bacterium; assembly: GCA_031362765.1. Taxonomy (GTDB): domain Bacteria; phylum Acidobacteriota; class Blastocatellia; order Pyrinomonadales; family Pyrinomonadaceae; genus JAFDVJ01. Next base: position 2,672 of record JANLTD010000100.1, read on the forward strand.
TCGCAAATTGCCGCAAAACGACGAGTCCTGTCAGTATGATCGCGGTAAACACTATTGCGCCGAGCGGTTCGTTCCAATGTTGTCTGGTCGCGAACACGAGCATCCCGTAGCCGACCGCAAGTGCCAGATAAGGCAGCCAATTGATTTTCAGGATATGAACTTCAGCTTTCACTTCGGCTTGGCTTTCGGCCCGGATCAGTGCGCCGCGATACTGGCAAAAAGAAGCCATGATCAAAAGGAACGGTCCTGTCACCCAAAGCACGACCAGCGGCCCGCCGCTGCTAAAACCGTGCAATGTAATGTATGCAAACGAGATGTCAGCGAGAAAAAGATTGAGCAACCCGGCGATAATGAAATATAACGCGCGACGCACACTTTCGGGCGGCCGACGGAGCAAGATCGTGATGATCCCCAGAAACAAAACCAAATCCCCGACGATGAACGAGACATTTAAGACGCTTTTCACCAGATCGGTATTTTTTTCCAACGTCGGTCCAATAATGAAATGCCACACAACCATCGTTCCCGCAATCATCACGGTGGCCGCGTCAAGGAAAAACTTCTTCCGGTCAGCACGTGTCCGCTCAGCAGTCGGAAATGAGCGCAAGGCGTGAAGCATCATCGGATAAAAAGCCAGAAAACCGATATCCACGAACGACGGAAATGGCGCAATACCTTCAACCTGCCGGTAATAAAACCATAGCGTTTGACTGCACGCGAAAAAAAAATATGCGAAGGAAACCAATCGCCACGGTCGGCGAGTGCTTTCATTCAGTACGGACGAACGGGAAAGTTTCCATGTCACGGCAAACGCCGCCAAAGAAGTGGCTGCCTGGGCAGCATCATTGATAAAAGTTTTGTAAGCTTCGCCGCCCCATTGAAAAACCTGCCAGACAATGTAAACCGCGGTGAAAACAGCAAAAACCGCGGTCATCGAGCCAATCGGATGGTGCCGCCAACTTTCTGGAAAACTTATATCTGTCCCTGAAATTTTTATTTCTGCTTCGCTTTGCGATTCCATTAAAAATCAAACCTCTACCGGAGTCTTACAATGTAAATTTACATTCCAAATTTCTTGATTCAAAACTGCACTTGCATTCATTTTTTGGAGAATTTCTGCTTGTTTTTGACAGAAGCGCCGGTCCGAATTCCAGCGCCCCCCCCCCTGCCCGCAATATCAATTGCTGTGCCAAAACCGTCTCACCCCTAGTTTTAATGACTTTTGCCGATAGTAGTTGTTTTTTTATCAAAAATCAGTTGATGAGTTTCATTTATCAAGAAATCCGATAATGTCAAATTGATTCAATGATGACAGTATTTCGTTCACATTGAACGACTGCCAAAACCAATCTCAACAATTAAAACCGCCGAAATCTGCGTCCGAACCGGGTGCCGTTGCCGGTGTTTTTGAAAGTTCGACAAAGCTTATTCACAAAAAAGCGGCGAGATGCTCAGCCTCATACTTCAATTTTGCTTATAATGTGATAACATAAGTGAAAAATTCTGAAAGCGAGTGATGATCGCTCGTTTGTTTTTATAGATTTACAATTAATTTAACAAACAACTATCGCAATAATTTTGGAGAAAATTTATGACAAAATTTAACATTCCATCGAATGTAACTAACCAGGAACTTATTGAATGGGTCACCAAAACTGCCGAGCATTGCAAACCCGACAATGTCTATTGGTGCGACGGGTCT
>JANLTD010000119.1:0-8264 GCA_031362765.1 Acidobacteriota bacterium
TCGCCGCGTCCCTGCGTTTCGGCAGTTGCCGGATCGGAACTGTGTTTGGCGGAAGTCGTGCTGACCGAACACGGCGATTGATAACCAACGACCGTCGGAATCAAGCCCCAACCTTGCGCCGTCACCGCATTGACCCAAGCCGCCGTCAGTTGCGGCTGCGAACAGCCGCGATTTCTTCCCGAAAGATAAATGTTGACATCGTAAAACGGCGAATTGTTCCACCACGTCTGCATCTGTGCGACGATCGCCGCCGTGCATTTATCGAAACCGCGATTCAAACTGACGCGCGTCGTCCCATTTGGCGGTTGGGCAAAAACCGATTTGGCAGCGGCGAGCTTTGCTTGTTCTTTTTCGATTCGGGAAAGCTCTTTGATCTGCGGCGGCGTGATTTCTTTTACGTCATCTATTTCCCAATGTTTGTAAATTTTTGTCGCTTGGATGCACCCGACCTTAAAGCCTTCACAATTACCGCTTGAAGTGATAAGCCACGCTGAATTTTTTCCAATGGTGCTTTTAATGATGCTTTCTTCTTCTGGTAATTTTAAGTAGGAATGTATTTCTGACATTGCCAATTCCTTCAAACCTGCGTGATATTCAGAAGGTTTGGTCGCGTAGCCGGATCTGAAATTCCAAGTTTGTCCGCCGTCGTTTGTTAAATAAACTGCTTTGCGTTTGAAACTCGAGCTTGATGCCAAACGGAGCGTCAATTTCATATTCAATTCATCAACAATTTCAAGCAAAACATTTTCAAAGTCAGCTTCCTGTGAATCATCAGGTCGCAGACCGAGCGGCATTCGTGTCCAGGAATCTCCGCTGTCTTGGGTTTTCGCCATTTCGAAACGCGAATTCCGTCGGTCAGCCAAAATCACCCAACCGATGGTTTCATTCAAAAATAAAACCCTGCTTATCGTTTCGTTAAATTCAAGGCGCAATGCGATTTCGCGCCAGGTTTCGCCATTGTCGTCGGTTCTGAAAAGCGAATCGCTCGTGTAAGCAATACCCGATTCTTCACCGAAAACCTGGATGTCTTTGATTTGTGAACTTTTCGATTGAGAACGCCGGTTTTTGAAAGATGGTTCTTGCAAAGTTAATTCAACGCCGCGCGAATTATTTCCGGTTGCCAGGATGAAATCTGATGTATTTTGGGCTTGTAAATCTAACCCAAAAGAAATAATCGAAAAAACGGCTAAGAAAATAATTGATAAATATTTTTGCATTTCAAACCTCGCAGAATTGTACAAAACAGATTTAGAAAAACTGATGGGTAGTTTGAAAAGTATAGCGCAATTCAAAGGTTTTTGGCGAGAAAAATTGTTAGTGAAAACAAAAAACGCCGCCGGAAATATGAACGTTTCCGGCGACAGAGTAGAGGAGAGAGCTGTTTAGCTAACTGACCAGATGCAAAAGATGACCCATTTGTAATTTCTTTGTGGTTAGATATTTAAGCGTGTTTTTCGACGGTTTGAACTCGATCGGGATCCGCTCGACGATTTCCAGACCGCCATCGCGAATCGCTTGGATCTTGTCGGGATTGTTCGACAAAAATTTCACTTTTTTCAAACCCAGATCACGCAAGATCTCGACGCATTGATCATATTTTCGTAAATCAACTTCGAGTCCGAGCCGTTCGTTCGCTTCGATCGTGTCAGCGCCTTCGTCCTGAAGGGCGTAAGCGCGGATCTTGTTGATGATGCCGATACCGCGGCCTTCCTGCTGCTGATATACAATTACTCCGCGGCCCTCTTTTTCAATTAATTCCATCGCTCTTCTAAGTTGCGGACCGCAATCGCATTTGCTCGAACCGAAAACATCTCCGGTCAGACATTGTGAATGAATTCTGACCAAGGTCGGAATATTTTCGTCAATTTTGCCTTTATATAAACAGACGAACTCCTCGTCGCTGATCAAAGAGCGGTAACCGGCGATGCGAAATTCTCCGATTTCGGTCGGAAGACGAGATTCTGCAACTTTTTGGATGCTCGAAGCGTCTTTAAAGAATGGCGCAGGTGCGTTAAGATTTTTGAAATTTTCGACAAGCATAATTATTAATTTAGACTCCGCACAATTAATAAAATATTCCCGAATGTGCGGTTTATGCGATTTAGTTAAACACACTTATCGAATGAATGTCAAATACTGGAAAATAAACCGCGGTTACAGTTGCAATTTAGCCTTTAATGTTCTATTTGTTAAATGAGCGGTTTGAGCGATTATCTTATACTTGACTTTTTTGTAAATTTAGTTTAGATTAATCGCGCCGTTAAATCAATTTTATTGCTTTGATGGCAACATAAGGAAAAAGAAAAAGGGGGATTCAAATTTATGTCATATTTAGACCATACTACATCAGCAAACAAAACGCCGATTAATCATCGGATTATGGCGAATTTGTCAGTCCAGGCAAGTTGGATAGATGCGGTTAGCGGTGAAATGATTCACGTTAACGGTGTCACCGAAAACGTCGGCGAAACCAGCACATTGGTAAATCTCGAAGTTTTGCCGCCGGTCGGAAGCGAAGTTCAATTGCGGATTTTTGAAAACGAAGAAGCAATTATCGAAGTCCCGACTCATGTTATTCGCGTTGAACGTGATCCGAGCCAACCGCTCGCGGCGCTTTCCATCTCGGATAATTTGAAGAAATGGAAACAAATCGTCCTGATCGCCGCCCAGAATTGGGTGACGCGCCACTGGCAACTTAACTACGAAGAAGAATGGGTTAATTAATACATTCGGCTTTATTTTAATTGGAGAAGCGGAGGAATTTTTGCGAAAATTTCTCCGCTTCTGATTTTGGAAAAAGCAAACCCGAGCCGAGTTAAAAGCATCTCTATCTTAACAAGATGAAAATATTTTTCCCCTTCATTGTACTTTTAATGTTATCAGGTTTCGTTTTCGCGCAAACGCCGGCGGCCCAGCAAAAGCCTCTTTCGCAAGCCGAATACGTTAAAATGCTTTACGATTTGCAGAAAAATCCGGGCGAAGCTGACGATTTGATTGAAACGATTCGTGTACGCGGAATCGGTTTTGAATTGACGGACGGTTTGCGAAGCCTGACGATTTCCAAAAGCCGCAGTAATGCGGAATTGAAACGGACATTGGAAGAATCGGCGCGGCGGCGTGCAAATCCGGAAGCAGCAAAACTTCCGGGCGAAAAAGAAATTACCGAAATTCTGACCAAAGCGCGTGAAGCAAATCTCGCGGCGGTCGAAGAAATGCCCGATTTTGTTGTCAAGCAACAAATTCAGCGTTCGGCGGCTTATGCCGGAACAAATAATTTCAGTAATCTTGACCGATTGGTCGTCGCGGTCAGCTACCGCGCAAGCGGCACGGAAGAATACAAGGTTTTATCCATCAACGGCGTTTTGCAAAATAATCCGCAGAGTAAAAATTCCTACGAAGAAACGGGCGGAACCAGTTCGACCGGTGAATTTGTGACGGTTTTGGCGAAGATTTTTAAGCGGGAAAGCGATACGAAATTTGAAATCGCCGATACGGATTTGATTCGTAACCGCCGCGCTGTCATTTTTTATTATTCGATTGAGCGTGAAAAAGCGCAGCAAGTATTAATTTACGGCACTTCGAATGATTCAACCGTCGCAGGAATGAAAGGCAAAATCTGGATCGACCGCGAGAATTTTCGTGTTTTGAAAATCGAAAGCGAAGCGACGGAGATTCCCGAAAGTTTTCCGATCCGTACAGCAAAGCGCATCATTGATTACGATTGGGTAATGATTGATAAGGAAAAATATCTGCTTCCGTCGCTTTCCGATGTGCGCCTGACAATTCGTGAAACCAAACAGGTTTATGAATCAAAAAATGTGATTCATTTCAAAGAATATCAAAAATACGGTTCAGAAGTTAAGATTCTTGACAGCGACGACGAGGAAGTCAAAGAGGAACCGAAACCGAACCAGTGATTCGATTTGGGATTTGGGATTTGGGATTTCGGATTTTTACGTTTTGAGAATTGATAGCTTAAAATTTAACGTTGGCTGAATTGTCTGATTTCCGGAAAATCCGAAATCAATTGACCGCGAAATAAGCAACAACTGCGGGAACTATCAACCAAAGCAAACCTTTGATCAGAAAAAAAAGAAAACCCGCCGCGCCGAAACGTTTCACCCAACCAACGGCGGGGCATTTTCCATTTTTAGGTTCTTTGGCCATAAACATTCCTAAAATAACTCATTTTGCAGATTGATTTCAAATTAAACGGTAATAAAATGTACTAAATTTATGAAAAAACAAATTCTTCAATTTACCGCGTTGGCTTTTTGTTTTATTCTTTTTTCGTCCACCGCGTTTGCTCAAAACAAACCGCCGCAGGAACCAAATAAACGTGAGGCTGATTTGCTCGAACTCGTCAAACTAGATAAAACCATAAAATTAGATATTCGCTACGCCCGCACCGATAATTTTGTCGGCAAAGTGGTTTACGCGGAGGCGCGCGCTTTTCTCCAAAGGCCTGCCGCCGAAGCCCTCGTGCGTATTCACAAATTGCTCAAAAAGCAAGGTTTGGGAATTGCCATTTTCGACGGTTATCGTCCGTGGGCGATTACCAAACTTTTTTGGGAAGTAACACCCGCTGAAAAGCGAAAATATGTGGCGAATCCGAAAACGGGTTCGCGCCACAATCGAGGCTGCGCGGTTGATCTGAGCCTTTACGATTTGAAAACCGGCAAACTAGTCCCGATGCCGTCGGATTTCGATGAATTTACGGAACGTGCTTCGCCCGATTACAAAGGCGGAAGCGAAGAAGAAACCCGCAACCGTGACCTGCTTCGGAAGTTGATGGAAACGCAAGGTTTCACCGTCAACGCCAACGAATGGTGGCATTTCGATTACAAAGACTGGCAAAGCTATGCGATCTACGATATTCCATTTTCAATCGCCGGAAGTCTCGACAAAAAACCGAAAAAACCGAAAATCAACGAAAAAAAGGGATTGAAAAAGTTTTTCGATGGCGCGGGGCTGACCGGCGGAATTTACATCTACGATTTGAACCGAAATGAATATACGATCTACGACCGAAAGCGGATGGACACGGGATTTGCTCCGGCTTCAACTTCAAAGATCATTCATTCACTGATCTTTCTTGATTCGGGGGCGATCGCCGACGAAAACGAAACGTTGAAATGGGACGGCGTAAAGCGAAGCGTCGAAGCGTGGAATCAAGACCAAACCTTGCGTTCCGCGTTGAAGGTTTCAGCAGTGTGGTTTTACACGGAAGTTTCAAAACGCGTCGGTCAGGAAAAAATGCAGAAATATTACGATTCCGCCGGATATGGTAATCGAAATACAAACGGCTTTGGCGCAGATTATTGGAACAAGGGCGATTTACGTGTCACGCCGCGCGGGCAGATCGAATTTCTCGTCAAATTTTATCAAAACCGTCTGCCATTTTCGCCGCAGGTGATCTCAACGGTCAAAGACATCTTGATTGAGGAAAAAACCGCCGATTACACGCTGCGCGCCAAAACAGGCTGGTCAAGCGCATATACGCCGCAGATCGGTTGGTGGATCGGCTATGTCGAACGCGGTGAAGATGTCTATTTCTTTGCGACGGAGATTGATATTCAAAAAGACGAAGACGCGCCAAAACGCAAGGAAATCACTCGAAATATTCTAAAAAGCTTAAAGATCATCGAATAAATTCTTTCAATTCAGATGAGAATCTTTTAATCTAAATCTATGAGTGTTTTGATTGAAACTAAACTGGACGAAATAAGACTGACGGTTTCGATTTCGATCGATGATATGAAAACGGAAGAAATTGAAGAATTGCTTGCGTTTATCAAAGCCGAAGTCATCACCCGAAAAAGTCAGATGACTGCTGAACAAGCCTTTGAACTCGCCGAAGAAGTTAAGGCTTCCCGGTGGAATGAAAACGGAAACCGAATCAGGCAAATGATTGCCGAATATGAGTCAAATAACGGTCGTTGACGCAAATATCATTTTTTCGAGTTTGATTACAGACAGCGCTAAATTACGCGCCGAATTTAGAAAAAAGAACCTCGTTTTCAGTTCTTCCAAAACTCTCATCGTCGAAATTTTCAAACATTTTTCCCGAATCAAAAAAGCTACAAAACTATCAGAAGAAGATATATTGAACGTTCTTTCATTTGTACTTAATCGAACTGATTTTTACGATGAAGATGCTATCTCAATCGGGAGTTGGGTTGAAGCATTTCGGCTTTGCGGAAAAACAGACGAAAAGGATACCCCTTACGTTGCACTGGCATTAGACCGCAACGCCAAAATCTGGACGAATGACGGAATACTTAAAACAGCTTTGAGAAAAAATGGTTTCGATAATTTTTATGAACCGTAAATTTTTTTCTCTGCTTATTCATTTTGTTTCTTCGCTGTAAAAATTCTCGAACCAAACTCAAACGGACGCCGGAAAATAAAATCAGGCGTATTAACATCTTTCGTAATTTCGACGCTGTTCGCGGTGAGCGTCGTACCGGTCGCGCGTTGAAAGGTTGAGATCGCTTTGTTCAAGTCGGTTTGTGCCTGAAGTTCGCGTCCGCGAGCCGTGATCAGATCATTTTGACGTTGAAAAACCAAAAAGACGGTCGAAGTCCCGGCGCGAAATTGACGTTGTTCGCTATCGTAAAGTTGTTCGGTCGCGGCGCGTGTCGCGGCGGCCGCCTGCAGACGTGCCTCTGCAGAACGCAGCGTTTGAAGCGCGTTGCGGACATCGGCTTCGATGATCTGTTCAATTTGTGCCTGACTGTTTTTGATGCGGTCGCCTTCGGCAAGCGTTCTGCCAAGATTCGCTTTTGCCGTGTGGTTGCCGAACGGCAGAGAGATCGTCAAACCGACGCGGACCGTCGGATAATCCTGCTGGATCAAATTTCCAAGCGAATTAAAATAACCGCCGACGAGATTGGTCGGAACGCGGCTTTGTCCGGTTGTCGGATTGATTGACGCGGCAGTCGTTGTTCCCGCCAAACCGCTGGTCGTGTAACCGGTGACCAGATCGATCTGCGGTTTTGTCTGGTCGCGAAAATATTTCTCGTTGATCTTGTTGATCTCCGCGCTTGTTTGAAGTTGGGCGATTTCCTGCCGGTTGGTCAGCGCATCTTTGACGGCCTGTTCAAGCGGAATGCGCGGAACTTCGAGTTCGATCGGCGATACCGGGACAAGCGCCCGCGTCCAGATATTATCAGTGCGGTCGGGCAGCATCAGCGTTTTAAGATTGTTTTCCGCACGCGTCACGGTTTCCTGTGCGCTGTAAACCGTTTGCTCAAAGGTCGAGATCTGGGCGTTCGCGGCAACCGTTTCAATCGGTGCGAGAACGCCTTTCGACACCAATCGCTGATTGCTTTCGAGCTGAAGACGGGCTTGTTTGACAGCATCTATCTGAACTTGCAGGTTTCGCAAAGAGAAAACCAGATCCCAATAAGCTTGTTCGACCTGAGCAATTACTTCGACGGCTTGCTGGCGAAATTGGGCATCCGTCAGGCTCAGATTCTTTTTAGCGATCGCGATGTTCCGGCGCTGCGCGTCAAGGCGCCTTCCGCGAAAAAGCGGTTGAGTGTAAGTAAAACTAAATGCCGACGGAAATTGCGGATTAAGCGTGGCGTTTGAATTTGACGTATTTGTTCGCGAAGATGAAAAGCTGAAATTATAAAAACCGCCGCCGATGCGCGAAAATCCGTTGACACCGAATCCGCCGTTAAGCGTGCTTTGCGTGACTGCGCCGTTAACCGCGCCGCCGATCACGGACGCGGTCGGTGTCGTCCGACGCTCGTAAAAATTTTCAGAAACAATGTTTGGATCATAAACACCTTGCGATGCTTTAAGGCCGTACTCGGCGATCTTTACGTCAATTTTTGAGGCATCGATGTCGTTATTGTTTTGCAGAGCGAGCTTTATTGCGTCCTGCAAACTTATCGGAAGTTGATTGGAAACGTCAACACCGATGCGGTCGGCAGACGGCAAAGGACGAATCACCGCTTCAAAGTTTGGCGCGACCGGCGTCGGCTCGTCAGGCAATTGCACCGGTATCCGGGTCGGCGAAGGAACCGGAGTTGAAACCGGATTTTGCGCCGAGGCAATAACCACCATGCAAAAAAGAAGCGCAATGCTATAAATCAAATTCTTCATATCTAATAACTCAAAAAATTGGCGAACGAAAAGTAATACTGTTTAAGGTAAATTGAATAAAAATGTACCCGCTTTGATGGATTACTTTTAACCGAAAAAACGGTTATTGAAAACAATTGAAAAAGAAAATCCCGCCTGCTTATCGAAGG
>JANLTD010000127.1:0-6362 GCA_031362765.1 Acidobacteriota bacterium
CGGCGGCGACGTTTATTTCGACATCGAAGGCGAAGACCGACTTCCCGATCATCGGCTTTTGCCTGAAAACATTCAGCCCTCGGAAGTTCTTGCGCTGCTTAATTGCGGAGCCTATTCGATCGCGCAAATGTTTCAATATAACGGACGTTTTCTGCCCTCAGTGGTGTTGGTCAAAGAAAATGGCGCGGTCGAATTGATTCGCAAACGCGACAGTTTTGACGATTTAATTACAAACGATGTTTGGTAAGAAGATGGCACTTGACGCTTTTGTTTTCTGCAATTGTTTTGAAACAAAGCGGCTTAAAGAAAAGCCGCCCGTTGATATTGATTTGTTTGTATCTGAATATGGATCAATCGAATGGAATTTCATTGATTTACAAACAGATTTAATTCTCGATCAATGGATTGCTCATAGTGCATGTGAAAATCAAAACAGTGTTTTGCTCCATCATTATTTAGGCAATATCGCTTTGATCGCCTTGCTGCGTTCAGAATTGGCAATCGAATCTCATAAATTTCCGGTTCTGCTTGAAAAAGTTCTTTACAGCGGAACACATTGTGGAGATTTTTTACCATTTGCCGATGTGGAATTGCTCAAAATTGAAGTTTCACAACTATCAAATCACATTAGCCTGACAAAAGTAGATCAACATTTCGTTAATGAATTTCAAAAGAAAATGGAAGAATTGATCGCCGCTTCCCTTTTGGTTCAAAAACCGATTTCTTTCTAAATCTTCATTTCCAAGGCTTCAAGTAAGCAAATGAATAAAAGTAACGAGATTTTGTTTGTTCAGAGTTACGCCTTTAGTCGTGAGAAACCGCCAGCGAAGCGCGGCGGTTTCACGCCTAAAGGGTAACTCTGAACTTTTCAAAACACCTGTTTACTTCTACACACTTGCTTAAATCTCTTATCCTAAATTCGCTTCTGATCAACCTTCCGCTTTTATGATAATTGCTTGCAGAATTTGTTTTTCAGCGTCGGTCAGTTCGAAATTGTATTGTTCGTAGATTTCCGCCAGATTGGCAATCGCGACCGCTTGACTGCTTTCGTCAAGGATCTGCGCGATCGTTTCGAGATTTTCGTGTGTTATCTCACGCGCCCGGGTTGTTTCCTGATAGCCGGCAAATCGTTTCGCGAGTTCGTTAAAAGCACTCGAACGCGAGGCAAACTGCGGAACGGTTTCCGCCAGATGCGCGGCTTCATTCAGGGTCTTGATCGCTTCTTCTTTATGATCCAATCGATTCTGCGCGTCCGAAATGCCGATAAAGGCAATCAATCTCTGTGAATCATCGGCGATCGCATGAACCGCTTGAATGGCCAATTCATTTTTGCCCTGAAATGTTAAGATCTGCGCGATTTGGGCGAGCGCGGACATTTGTTCGTTTTCGGTCGGAATCTCCTGCGCGATCTCAATGGCGCGTTCGGGGCGTTCATAACTTGCAAATTGTCCGGCGATCGTTCCGAATAATGCATATTTAGCGCGGCTGTCGCGGGTTTCTTTTTCGTGCTGCGATTTCAGCATCGAGTAAGCTTCTTCGAGCGTTTCGAGCGCGTCGTCCTTTTCTTCATTCGCCCAATATTCCCTTGCGAATCCGACCAAAGTTGACGAAAGCTGTGTTTTATCGGCGACCAGATCGAGAGTTCGGTCGGCAAGCTCAATCGTTCCGGCACGGAAAAAGCCGTAAGCGATGATCGAAAGAAAAGAATCGCGATGAATATTGTCGAGCGCGATCGCGATCTGTTTTGCTTTATCAAAAGTCTCAATGGCGCGGTCTTTGCGGCCGGCATCTGTGAAATGATTGGCAATATCGGTCAGGGCGCGGAGCTTTTCTTCAATAAAATCTAGTTCATCCGCCGCCGCCAAAGCCTTTTCCAGATATTCCAGAGCGTCTTTATTTTGCTTTTGTTCGATTTTTCTACCGGCAATTGTCTGCCATGTAACGACTTTTGTATAAGGAAATTCGATTTCTTTGACCGCTTCAGCCACGGTTTCATCTTTTCCGTCTTCCGACGCATCGACGGCAATCGCGGCAAAGACATTGTCCGGATGTTCGAGCGAATCGGCGATCTCAAACGCCTTTTCAAAATCGCTTTTCGAGCTCTTTTGAATAGCGATCCGTTCACGCGCCTGCGCCTGCGTACCGTGATCTTCGATCGCATCGACAAGCTGAAAAGCATATTCGTCGTCATCAATCGCGGCGCATTTCTCGGCAACCATCGAAAGAAGTTTGTCACGCATAAACGGATCGTCGATCGAATTTGCAAACTCGGCCGCAAGGTCAACCTCGTCCTTTGCCAAATAATATGGCAAGATCGCCCGCAAAGCTTCGGAATGCCCTTCCGAACTCTTGATTCCTTCCGACAAAAATGCCGCGCAAGCAAGAAGATCACCTTCTGCTTCTTCGATTGTTATTACATGTACTGCCATATTATTGAAGTGAAAAAGTGAAAAAGTGTAAAAGTGTAAAAGTGATGTCGGATAAAGGAAATAAACTTTTTCACTTTTTCACTTTTTCACTTTATACAAAAACCCGCCGTGCCGATTCCGGCATCCAATCACCCAGATCTTTCGAAACGGCATCAGCGCCGGCTTTTCTTAATTCTTCGGCTGAAACTGTATTGGTGAGACCCAATGCCTGAAGGCCGGCCGATTTTGCCGCAACAATTCCCGGCGGTGAATCTTCGATCACCAGACATTCACGGTGAACCATCGGCAAATGCTTCTGTTTTATCCGGTATGAATCAATCGCGTTAAATCCCTTGAGAAAACATTCGGGATCAGGCTTACAATTTTCAACGTCTTCGGAACTGATGATGACCGCAAAGTTACTGCGCAAACCTGATCTTTCAAGAACAAACTCGATCTCTTCGCGCTTTGCCATCGAAACGACGCCGAGCGCGAAATCTTTCGCCATTTTCTTGATTAAATCCGTAATTCCTTCAAAAAGCGGCAGTTCGTCGGCAATCAATTCACGCCAACGATTTGTTTTGGCGATTGATAATTCTAAGACCCTGTTCGCTTCCGGCTTTTTCCCGGCTATTTTGTAAATCGCGTTGACAAAAGTAATGTCGTCCATCCCAAGACACGAAAAATAATCTTCTTCGGTCAGTGTAATGCCTTCGCCTTTGAAGACTTCCATGTAGGCCTTCATCTGAATCGGCTCGTCATCAATGATAACGCCGTTAAAATCGAAAAGAATTGCTTTGATCATTAAGTTTTATTTACCTCGTTTTATGTAAAACTTCAGAAACTCTGATTTTATCTTTTGCAGAAATTTACCGCAAAGTTGATTTGTCTAATTTGCATTGCTAAACAAGTTCCGAAGTTACGCATGTATGCGTGATCGGCGTTCGCCTAGAGACAAGTTTAAGATTTTTGTTTGAATTGTCTGAACAAGCGCAGTTATTCACGCATAAATGCGTAACTCTGAACTCTGAACAAGTGCAGTTATTCACGCATAAATGCGTAACTCTGAACAGACTAAACGCTCAGGAATTTTGCATCGAACATATTTCCCCGACTTAATATTCCGTTTGGGTCAAAGGCGCGTTTTAATTCCGCCATTTCATTCAAATATCTCTCGCCGTATTGAACGTACAGATATTTCGATTTATGTTTTCCAATGCCGTGTTCCGCCGAAATTGTTCCGCCGAGCATAATGCTTTGCGCGATAAATCTTCCGTAAAGATGTCTTGCGGCAGTTGCTTCGCGTTCATCTTTCGGAATCATATTGGCGTGCAGGTGGTTGTCGCCGATATGGCCGAAAATGACATATTCAAGTCCACTTTCATTTAATTTTTCCTTGTAAAATTTCAGAAAAGAAAGAAATTTATCATCCGGCACTGCCATATCCGTCCCGACTTTTTTCTGTTTATATTTTACGATCCGCTCGTTGACCGAAACCGGCAGTGCGTGGCGAAATTCGCGCATCTTTTCACGGTCTTGTTCGGTTGTCGTGAACCACGAACGATCTAAATCGGCGCCGCTTTGTTCAAGCAATTCGTTCCATTGTTCGAGCAGCGCGTCTTCTGTCTCAAAATTTGTTTCCTGTTCAAAAAAAATCGCGCCTTTTGCACTTTCGGGAACTTCCGGGAATTTTTCCGAAATGAAGTTCAACGCGTTTTCGTCAAAATACTCTATCAGACTAGCATCAATTTGATTTGGGATTTCGGATTTCGGATTTCGAATTGCTTCGTTTCTGCTCTTAAATGAAATATCGCGGACTTGTTTGACGAAATTTAATAAATTAGATTCGTCTTCAAAAAAGATAATGCCGCTGAAAAATGATTCCGGTTTCGGCAAAACACGAAGTTTAATTTCCGTGATGATGCCGAGCGTGCCTTCGCTGCCGATGAAAAGATCAATTGCGTCTATTCGTTCGCCCGAAAAATAGCCGCTCGTATTTTTGCGAACATCGGGCTGCTGATAGGTCGGCAATTTTGCTTTGATGACACTTCCCTGCTCCGTCTTTAATTCAATCAAGCCGTTTTCCGAAAAGATCTCGCCGCGTTTCAGGTTAAGCATCTCGCCGTTTGCCAAAACAATCTCGAGTCTTTCGACAAATGCGCGGGTCGCGCCGTACTTAAAGCTTCGCGCTCCCGAGGCATTGGTCGCGACCGTGCCGCCGATCTGACAACTCCATTCGGTCGGATCCGGCGGATAAAAAAGATTTTCGGTTTCGACCGCTTTTTGAAGATCAATTAAAGCCACACCGCTTTGCACGACGGCAAAAAGTTCTTCCTTATTGATCTCTTTGATCTTACTAAACCGTTCGAGCGAGATCACAAATCCACCGAATGGAATTGCGCCGCCGACAGTTCCCGTCCGTGCTCCCGAAACGGTGACCGGAATCTTTTGGGCATTCGCTTCTTTTAAGATCTCGGCGATCTCATTGGAAGTTTCGGGAATAAAGAGTTTTTCGGCGTGTCCGCCTTGCAGATTGCTGGCGTCGGTCAAGTAATTTTGCAGTTCGTCCGATTGAGTTTTGACTTGCATACTCAATCATTTTATCGCTTTGCGGCAAAACAGCGAAACGCTAAAAGAACAGTTTTATTTTTGTGTTCTTGGTGGCGCTCAAATGCTTGTGCATTATTATCCTCGATTTTCTTAAAAGAACAAATTGGCGATAAATTGAACCCTCAATCCATCAGCGTTTATCAGTCTGGATTCACAGCCTTTTTTTATCTTTCTGCTGAAATGTCCGACAAACTTTAGTTTGTTGTTCTTTTTGCACAAACGGCAACAAACTAAAGTTTGTTGGACAATCTTTGCGAAGTGCGTTTATCCTCAGTTTCACAAGCTCTCTAATCGGAAAACTCTTCCATCTTTTTGAACGCAAAATCCGATTTTTGTTTGTATTGGATCAGTTTTTCCTGTGCCGCTTGGTAATCCGCACTGGCCTTTTCAATCGTGGATAAAAGCGCGAAGGCTCGTTTATATTTATTGCCGATCTGTTCCCATTCAAATTTGGTGGACGCTTGTTTTTCGATGTCGGCGGCTTCTCTGGCTTGCTTGTTGGCTTCGGTATAAAGGCTGTAAGGCGCGTTTGACTGATAACTGACATCATCATTACGGGAAACTTGTTTTTGACTTCGATCGGCGTCGTCATATGAACTCCAACGGTAGTTTAATATTTTACCGGCGACGAAAAGAAAACCGATAAAACAGCAAAATCCGAAGATTCCCGCAAATAACCACAAACCGGTCGAACTTTTTGGGGGTGGCGCAGCGGCCGGCAGATTTCGCGGCAAATTGTTTCCCGCAGACAGCTGCGTCGGAACAATGATCGTCGGCGGAACAAACTGCGGTGTGTTAAGTTGTGGATTCGGCTGAACGTTTTGAGTACCGGCTATCGGTTGAATCGTCTGCGTTTCGGTAGTTTGCAAATTGCGGTTAAAAAATCCGATGTTAGCGGCGATCAGATCAAGCGCGTTGAGCGCTTCAGTTGCCGAATGAAATCTCTGCCGAAAATCAAGCCGGACAAGTTTGGAAATATATCTTTCGAGTTCGGGTGAAAGCTGTGTTTTATGCGACCAGACAAATTCGTTGGTCACCGAACTTTTTGACAGATCGAGTGGTTTGACGCCGGTTAAAGCCTCGATCGCGACGAGACCGAGCGCGTACAGATCGCTGCTGAAATTAGGATTTCCGGCCATCTGTTCCATCGGCATATAACCATATGAACCAATCGTGACGGTCGAGAATGTCTCGGTCGTGCGCGGAATTGCGTTAACCTGTTTGACCGCGCCGAAATCAATCAAAAATATGCTTCCGTCTGTTTTGCACCGAATCAGATTCGCCGGTTTGACGTCGCGATGAATGACCTTGTTTGAATGAACAAATGAAAGAGCAGTTGCAATT
>JANLTD010000135.1:0-4285 GCA_031362765.1 Acidobacteriota bacterium
ATCCTTCACGCATCCCGTCAGTCAGGAAAGATTGGATTTTACTGCACCTTTGCCTGTTGAGTTGACAGATTTTTTAGAATTGCTTTAAGTTTTGAGTAGTGTCTATTATAAAGTTACGCCGTTGAAAATTGGATGTTACCAACCGGAACAGGTGATCGGTAAAAACGAGTTAAGTGATCGAACACAATTATTATGAAGTAAGGAACCTACTGAAATAATTGATAATTGATAATGGTTAATTGAAAAATGTCCGTCGCGATGAAATCTTTTTCAATTATTAATTCTCAATTATCAATTATTTCAGCAGTTTTACCCTTTCTTAAATCTATCTGAGCATTTATCACTTTTTCCGCATTAAATTCAGCGCAAACTTTCGATTGATCTTAACGCGACGAAAATTCACGAACATTTATGGTGCGTTTTTTCGCGTTCTTGATTTGGATTCATCAAAATCTATGAAACAGCTAGCTATCGCTTTGATCTTTGGGCTTTTCTTTTCCCTAACGGCCTTCGCACAAAACGCCGAATTGAATATTATTCCGCAACCAAAATCAATCACGCGGCTAAAAGGTGAATTTAAGCTGAATCGCAAAACGAAAATCTACGTTATTGACAGTGACGACGTGAGCCGCAAGTCCGCCGCAATTTTGAACGACTTACTGTTCAAAAATTACGGTTTCAAGCTCGAAGTAACAACAAATAAATCGCCGAAGAAAAACGTGATTTTTATTTTTCAGAAAACTCTCTCCACAGTAGCCTTTCAAAAAGACTATGTAATGCCATCAGACTTCGCCGAAGGATATAGTCTATATGTTTCGCCGGAAAAAATTAGGATAGACGCTAGCGAAACAGGACAATTTTACGCACTGCAAACTCTGTTGCAGATCTTACCTGTTGCGTTCAAGGGCGAAACAAAGATTCCGGCGATTGAGATTGCCGATGAACCGCGTTTTCCTTATCGCGGAATGCATCTCGACGTCGGCCGACATTTCTTTCCGGTCGAATTCATCAAAAAGTACATTGATCTGATGTCGCAGTATAAATTCAATCAATTTCACTGGCATCTGACCGAAGATCAAGGCTGGCGCATCGAGATCAAAAAATATCCGCGCCTGACAGAGATCGGTTCGCGACGCGCTGAAACGCAAAAAGAAAAAAATCGCGATCCATATATCGGCGACGGAATTCCGGTCGAAGGTTTTTACGCTCAAGAACAGATCAAGGACGTGGTTGCCTATGCGAAAGCGCGAAAAATAAACGTCATTCCCGAAATCGAATTGCCCGGACACAGTTCGGCGGCACTCGCGGCTTATCCCGAACTCGGCTGCAAAGAAAATTACGAATACAAAGTAAAGGCGACCTGGGGAATTTTCAAAGAAGTTTATTGTCCGACGGAAAAAACATTTCAGTTTCTCGAAGATGTCTTACAGGAAGTCATCGCACTCTTTCCCGATTCGCCGTATATCCACATCGGCGGCGACGAGGTTTTGAAGGATTTTTGGAAGGAATCGGCCGAAGTCAAAGATCTGATGAAGCGCGAAAACCTTAAAGACGAACACGAAGTTCAAAGTTATTTTATCCGCCGAATGGAAAAATTCATCAATTCCAAAGGCCGAAAGATCATTGGTTGGGACGAGATTCTCGAAGGCGGACTCGCGCCGAATGCGACTGTGATGTCTTGGCGCGGCGAAAAAGGCGGCATCGAAGCCGCCAAAGCGAAACACGATGTCGTGATGACGCCAACCGACTTTATGTATTTCGATTACGGGCAAGGCGACCCGAAGTTTGAGCCGCTCAATATCGGTGGTTATGTTCCGCTCGAAAAAGTTTATTCCTATAATCCGCAATCGAAAGAATTAACCGAAGACGAGAAAAAATATATTTTGGGCGCACAGGGCAACGTCTGGACGGAATATATGAAAACACCCGAAAAGGTTGAATATATGGTTTTTCCGCGCGCACTTGCGCTCGCGGAAGTCGTCTGGTCGCCGCTTGAAAAGAAAGACTTTGCGGATTTTCAAAAACGCCTCGCCAATCATTTTCCGCGTCTCGACAAACAGAACGTCAATTATCGGATTCCCGCGCCCGAGGGTTTGCAAAATCAGGTTTTGAGCAGTGAAAGCAAAGCGAAAATCGAACTCAAACCGACGTTGATAAATGCAAAGATCTTTTATACTCTGGACGGCAGCACTCCGGACGAAAATTCGGCGGAATACAAACAGCCGTTCGAAGTTTCGCTCGATCAGAATGAAAATAAGGAATTGAAAACGATCGTTCTTAACGCAATCGGGCGCAAAAGTGTAATTTACACGGCAACGCTTTTGCGCCGTCCGTATCTCGAAGCGGTCGGGCAAATGATCGACAAGTACAATTATCTCAGCTTTTCCTATTACAAAAATTCATTCAAATCGGTATCGGAAATGGACGCGGCGACGCCGACCGAAAAAGGAACTACGCAATCAATCGGGCTCGCCCAATTTGCGAAGAAGCAGGACTTAAGAGAACCTTTTGGTATAATGTTCAGCGGACTTCTAAATGTGCCGGACGACGGAATCTACGAATTTCAGATCGAATCGGACGACGGCGCAGTTTTGATGATTGACGATGAAATGGTCGTTGATAATGACGGTTTGCATTCATCTCAAATGAAAAACGGCATCGTTCCTTTGCGCAAAGGATTTCACCGGATTCGTCTGAAATACATTCAAGGCGGCGGCGATGCGGCTCTCAATCTTCGTTGGGGAATCAAAGGAACGGGTTTGCGTAGAATTAACGGCAGCGAATTGTATAATTAACAAACAAAGAGATGAAAAAGTGAAAATGTGAAAACAAACGTCCAAAAAGTTTTGTTGCTGGTAATCAACTAACTTTTTCACTTTTAACCTTTTTCACTTTTAACCTTTTTCACTTTCAAAACTTATGAGCGATAAAATATCAAGACGAGATCTATTCAAAGCGGGCGCAGTTGCGACAATTGCGACGACTCTTTCAGGTTCGGTTGAAGCAAAGCCGAATGTCAAAACGATGGCCGGCGTTCCATTCGAACGGCGCGACAAGGTTCGGATAGGCATTGTCGGTGTCGGCGAACGCGGAAGATCAATGATCCACGATTTTCTGGGGCTTGAGAATCTTGAGATCATTGCGCTTTGCGACAATGTAAAGGCAAATGCCGAGCAAGGCAAAGCGATGATCGAAAAAGCCGGCAAGCCTGCGCCTGCGCTTTACACCGATGGCGATTATGCTTTTGAAAAACTCGTGCAGCGCGACGATATTGATTTTGTTTATTCGCCGACACCGTGGGAATGGCACGCGCCGGTCGGAACTGCCGCGATGAATGCGGGCAAGCACGTCGGTTTGGAAGTTCCGATGGCAACCACGATGAAAGACCTTTGGACATTGGTCGAAACATCCGAAAGAACGCGAAAACATTGCATAATGATGGAAAATTGCTGTTACGATTTTAACGAAATGCTCGTCCTGAATATGGTTCGCGACGGCGTTTTCGGCGAAATCACCCACGGCGAAGCGGCTTACTTACACGATCTGCGCTGGATTCTGAATGAAGGCCGGAGCGAGGGTTTGTGGCGGCGCGCGTGGCATACGCGGCTCAACGGAAATCTGTATCCGACACACGGACTCGGACCCGTCGCCAATTATATGAACATCAACCGCGGCGACCGTTTCGATTATCTCGTTTCGATGAGTTCGCCGTCGCGCTCGCTTGACCTTTACCGCGAACAAACCGTCCCGAAAGATTCGCCGAAATGGCAGGAAAAATACATCGCGGGCGATATGAACACGACGTTGATAAAAACCGCGAAAGGCCTGACGATCAAGGTTCAGCACGACACTTCAACGCCGCGTCCATACGACCGGATCAATCTGATCCAGGGCACTAAGGGTTTGTTTCGGGATTATCCGGCTCGGGTTTTGGTCGAAGGACAAGCGGAAAAACATAAATTTACAAACCTCGACAGCTACAAAGAAAAATACACGCACTGGCTTTGGAAAAAGCTTGGTAAAGAAGCCGAAAATGCCGGACACGGCGGAATGGATTACATAATGGCGTGGCGGCTGGTGCAATGTTTCCGCGAAGGTTTGCCGTATGACATGGACGTTTATGACGGCGCGGCGTGGTCGGCACCGTTTCCGCTCAGCGGAGAATCGGTTGCCAAAGGCTCGATGCCGATCAAGATTCCCGATTTCACACGCGGCAAATGGAGCGAAAAACGTGCGACTTTGGCTTGATTTTCTAGTGTGAAAAAAAGCAATAAATTGCCACTAG
>JANLTD010000391.1:0-2083 GCA_031362765.1 Acidobacteriota bacterium
TCCTTTTTTTCAGTTGTTACCTCGTCGGTTTGTTCGATTGCCGCCGCGTCAGCGGGCATTGTTTTTTCCATCCGGTTAAAAAGTCCGCCGATCGCCAGCACCATTATAAAACCCAAGATCGCCGGCACGAAATAATTTAAGACCGCTGCGGCTAAAACCGTTCGAAAAGAACGTCTTACAAGTTCAACTGAACGCCGAAACGACTTTCGGCCTGAGACGCCCTCCATCATTATCGATGGCGCGACCAACATCAGACCGGCGGTAACGACCAAACCAAAGCCTAGCGCGCTCAACGTCGCGAGAGTTCCGCCAACAATAAACGCGGCAATTTTCGAAACGAAAAAATAAAGCGGCAGAGCAATAATTAACGAAAGAATCGCGCCGATCAGCGCACCTATGACCCAACTTAACAAAGCCAACACAGTACTTGCCGTGACGGTTTTGACGAGCGGTTTCCAGCGTGCACGGGCTTTTGCAAACGCCGTCCGCAAATTTATCGGCCGCAGCGGCACGGCCAAAATTTGCGCGACGATCCAGGTCGTCACGCCAACCAAAATTGCCGCCGTAAAGATCTGGGTCAATACGGTCGTGACAACTATAATGCCGGCGGCAATGCCTGCTATCGGGCCGTCTTCGATAACTTTCCCGGCGATTAAAAAGTCAAATACGATTCGAACAAAAGTCAACAACAAAACCGGAATTGAAATCAAAAACGCCAATTGCAAAAACTTCGGCAGGCGTTCGCTAAAGATTGTCATCGCCCGTGTCAAAAGCGCGCCGATCCCTTCGGAACTTGCCCGCAGTCTTGAAGCAAATGCGAGCGCGGTTTGCGGACGATCTTCGGTTTCTTTCGACAATGCCGAATGAACAACTTGTTTGACTCTTTTCGGAACTTTTTTCGCGTCTAGATGCGGCGGTTCAACTTCCTTGTGCGATGCCATGACACTCGTAAAATCTCCGACAAAAGGAGTTTTTCCGCCAAGCATCTGATACGCAATGATGCCCAAAGAGTAAATATCGGAACGCGAAGAAAGTTTTTCGCCCCGGCATTGTTCAGGCGACATATAAAGCGGCGTTCCGAGAACCGCACCGATGCGGGTCAATTCGCTGGTCGAAGAGATGTTCTTGACGGTGTGGTCGGCCGCTTGCGACATTAATCGAGTGCCGTCTTCTTTTTCAATGACCTGCGTTTGTTTGTTCGGGAAGAGCGCCGTGCCATCTTCTTCTTCAAGTTCCCCGGATCGGATAATCGCCGTGCTTTTTTCGGAAAGATCAGATTCATCCTGGATCAAAGTTCCGGCTTCGGCGCTTAATATTGCCGTCCCTTTTTCGGAAACGATGGTCGAATGTTTCCCTTCAATTATCGTGTTCGGTTGAGTGTTGTCGGCGAGAGTTTCGGCAAAATGAATTTCCTGCGTCGGCATCGCCGAAATATGCATTGATTCTTCGGAATTTCCGTCATCCTGATGTTCTTCGAGCTTGGCGATGCCGAAATCAAGCACTTTAACCGTATAGCCGCCGCGCTGATTTGGTTCAAGCCAGATATTGTCGGGTTTTAGATCGCGGTGAATAATGCCCTGTTCGTGCGCTGCGTGAACTGCCGAACAAACCTGCTCAAGAATATCGAGCGACCACATCAGCGGCAATTGTTTTTCTTCCTCCAGGATCTCGCCGAGCGTGCAGCCGTCCAGATATTCCATCACAAGATAGGCAACTTTGCCTGATTTCATATCGGCGACGCCGAAATCGGTCACATCAACGACGTTCGGATGACGAAGTCGGCCCGCCGCCCGCGCCTCGCGCCGGAAACGTTCGACAAATTCGGGCCGTTCCATAAATTGCTGAACGATCACCTTGACCGCGACGGGTCGTTCGGTCCCGAGATGGGTCGCAAGATAAACCGCTCCCATTCCGCCTTTCCCGAGCTCGCGTTCGATCTTGTACTTGCCGTCAATTGTTTGTCCGATTAATTTTCCGAAATTCATCTTTCTTTCCTGCAAACTCTACTCGCTTTTAAATGTCTATTGCAAGTTTTCACGCCCGAAAATCATTTTCGAATGTAAAAAATTCTCAATACAAAAAA
>JANLTD010000168.1:0-2225 GCA_031362765.1 Acidobacteriota bacterium
CGCTTTGCTTTGGTTTGGTTTGTGGGCCGGGTTGCTCGTTGCATTTGTTTTGGGGGTTTATAAATTGTTTTTTGCAAAATAAAAAACGACCAGACATCTGGAAGAAAAAACACCGATCGCGATTGCTGATATTAACGATGCCAAGCGGCAGTTGGAAGAATATAAACGTAAATTGCTGCCGAAATGAATACTCCGAAAAATACCTCGCTAGACTTTCGCATCCAAAAACGATAAATTCAAATTTGCTTGTTTTTTGGCAATCAAATTTAGCCGAGATGGTGTAATTGGTAGCCACGCAGGTCTTAGGAGCCTGTGGAGAAATCCGTGCGAGTTCGAGTCTCGCTCTCGGCACCAGACAGATTAGTATTATTTTGGAATTAAATTATTGAAAGGCTTGCTCATCAGAAAGTTTTTGGTGGGCTTTAAGATTATTAAATGAAAACTGAGTTAAAAGAAGTATCACCGACACAAAGAGAAATTAAGATCGAAATTGAGCCCGAAGCGGTCAAGGAAGTTTATAATAAAGTTAGCCGGAAATATGCGCAAGGCGCGAGTGTCCCGGGATTTCGTAAGGGTTTGGCGCCGGTTGACGTGATTCGTCTGCGGTTTAAGGATGAGATCCAGAACGAAGTTTTGCGGGAGCTTTTGCCGGCCAAAGTGCAGGCAGCGATTGAAGAGTACGGGCTTCAGCCATTAGCTGAACCTCAATTGCATTTTGACAATTTTGATGCTTTGAAAGTTAATGGTTCACAATCCATTTTGCTGCATATTCATTTTGAGGTAATGCCCGAAATTCCGACGCCTGAATATAAGGGGTTGGAAGTGACGCGTCGCGTGCGGCCGCTGCCGGAAGGAGAATTAGAAAGACTCATTCACCAACGCCGTCAAAGCGGGGCGACGCTGATGCCGGTCGAAGGTCGCAAATCTGAATCCGGCGACACGTTGATCGTTGATTTAGAGGGGATTTTTGCAGACGGGGCAGAAGAAGACCCAATCCGGGCGGACGATATGGAAATCACGCTCGGCGACGTGAATATTGAACAATCGTTTACGGAAAACCTTGTTGGTCTGGAAGCGGATGAGGAGAGAGAGTTTACGGTCGATTATCCGCCGGAATTTTCTTCGACAGTGCTGGCCGGAAAGACCGTCATTTATAAAGCCAAGGTTAAATCGCTTGGGAAGATCGAATTGCCGGAATTAGACGATGAATGGGCACAGAGCTTGGACGAAGGCTACGAATCGCTGGACGATTTAAGAACGCGTTTGAGCAAGGATTTAGAAAAGGTAGGTATTTCTGATTCGGACGCCGCTCTTCGAAACGAATTGATCACGAAGATCATCGAAAAATACGATTTTGAAATTCCGGCTCCGATGATTGACGCTCAGGCGCAGAATCTTTTGAATAATTTCGCACAGGATATGCAGCAACGCGGCATTGATCTTAACAAAGTCGAAAAAGAGTTCGTTCAAATGGCTTATAATCAAATGCGAGTACAAGCTGAACGCGACGTCCGCGGCGCGATGCTTCTCGATAAGATCTCTGAACTCGAAAATGTCGAGGTTTCGGATGAAGAAGTGGCAGCCGAAATTGAAATGATGGCAAATTATTACAATGTTCCGGTTGAACAGATCAAACAATCCCTCGCGGGTCAGCAAGGCGGCGAGGCAAATATCGCCAACAACCTCAGAACACGGAAAGCCGTCGAAGCGATCGTCAGTCACGCCAAAATCACCGACGGAGAGTGGATCGATGAATCGCAAAAACAAGTTGAGGCCATAACCGGAGAAGAAAAGCCGAAAGGCAAAACGAAAAAGGCAAAAGGCGAAAGCGAAGTAAATGTAGAAAAACCGAAAAGGAAATCGGCGAAGAAGGATTAAGCGAATTATTTGAAATCAAGATGTTTTGAGAGTTTGCATTTTAGGAGATAAGTTGTAAAATCGTTTTGGATAGCAAGTCAGCTATTACTTCAACAACTTAACTTCGTTGCTTTAATCCTATTCATAAACATTTTGCTCCAAATCTGTAATATCAAGAAAAAGAGAGAAAAACTATGTTAGTTCCAATGGTAGTCGAGCAAACTTCGCGTGGCGAGCGTGCTTTTGACATTTATTCGAGACTCTTAAAAGACAGCATCATTTTTATCGGGACACCGATTGACGATATGGTTGCCAATCTGATCGTCGCGCAGCTTCTATTTCTTGAAGCTGAAGACCCGGAACGCGAT
>JANLTD010000187.1:0-1878 GCA_031362765.1 Acidobacteriota bacterium
CGATGTTTCGGGAACGTTGAAATATCTGGACTTGAAAGAAGGCAAAACCGTCTAATAATAAATTTATAATGTTTCTGGACAGAAACGCCTCGTGGTTAAAGATTCGGACGAGAAAAATCAACCGCGTCTGGAAATCCGCGACGGCAATAAAGTTCTGAAAACCTATCAAATGCCGATTCGCGGAAATCTTCACGTCGAAGATGCGCAGGAAGTTCAGGCGGGCGATATTATCGCCAAGATCCCGCGCGAAACGACCAAGACGAAAGACATCGTCGGCGGTTTGCCGCGCGTTGTCGAACTTTTTGAAGCGCGTCGGCCGGGCGAAACCGCCGTTATGTCGGAAATCAACGGCAGCGTGCGTTTTGGTCCGATCGCTAAGGGCAAGCGCAAACTTATCATTACCGGCGATGACGGAACTGAGCGCGAATACGACATTCCGCGCGGAACGCATATCAATGTGCAGGAAGGCGATCACGTCAAAGCGGGCGAACCGCTGATGGACGGACCGCTCAACCCGCACGATATTCTGCGCGTTCTCGGAATGGAAGCGCTGCAGGAGTATCTGGTCAACGAAATTCAGGAAGTTTATCGTCTGCAGGGCGTCAATATCAACGACAAACACATCGAAGTAATCGTTCGACAGATGCTTCGCTGGGTCAAGATCAAAGATGTCGGCGACACTGATTTCCTGCTCGAAGAACAGGTTGACCGTTTCCGTTACGAAGATGAAAACCGGCGCGTGCGCGATGCGGACGGACAACCGGCAAGTGCCGAACCGCTCCTGCTTGGTATCACCAAGGCTTCGCTTTCGACCGATTCATTCATTTCGGCGGCAAGTTTCCAGGAAACAACCCGCGTTTTGACCGAAGCGGCGATTTCCGGACGTATTGATTATCTGCGCGGCTTGAAAGAAAACGTCATTATGGGACGATTGATCCCGGCCGGAACCGGTATGAAATATTACCGAAATGTGAAAATTGATTACGATCCGACCATGAATCAGAAAGTCGTTGACGAATACGATGACGAGTTTCCGATCGTGACGGGCGGATTAGATCTGCCATTGCCGATTCCGGGAATCGAAGCGGATGATTTCGAAGCAGAACTCGAAGACATCGAGGATTACGAAGATGATGAAGAGTTGGATTTGGCAACCGAAGAGGTTTTTGAAGGTGTCGAATCGCTTGATGATTTTGATGACGACGATGATTTATAAACTCATTTCATAATCTGATATTTAAGGCGAGGCTTGTCCTCGCCTTTTTTATTTGGTAGATTCAATGGCGATGGAGAGGATTATTTTACTTGTGGAGCAAGCTCCGGTGGGTTATATGGAAGTACTGATACTTATCTTTGTCGGCATCGTTTTTGTTGCCGGCATCGTTTTGACGATTGTTTTAATTCGCTTTTTTCGTAAAAGAAACAACGAAAAATCTGTTAATAAAAACATAGCTGCCGCCATTATTCCTCGACCGACGGGACATATCAAACGCTGCCCAACTTGCCAAAGCACCTACACGGATGAAAGCCTGAATTATTGTTTGAGCGACGGCGCAATTCTTGAACGCACCGATGAAGTGGAAACGGTGGTGTTTCAATCCAAATAGAAAATTTGAATAAATTATCGAGAGTTTCCAAACAGAAAAGGCTGAAAGAAAGAATCTTTCAGCCTTTTCTGTTTGAAACTTGGTTTAGACTACCAAATTTCGCAAATATCTTTCCGAACCATCTTTTGACCGTCTTTGCAGCCGAAAGCGCCGGAGAACTGTTTCATATTGGAAAGCGGTCCATTGACACGGTAACGCGCATTCGAATGCGAATCGGTCAAAACCTGCTGACGTTCGAATTCCGGAGTTGCCTTGGTTGACCAAACCTGTG
>JANLTD010000196.1:0-4172 GCA_031362765.1 Acidobacteriota bacterium
AAACTCTATCAACAGATGGTTTTAGAGAAAAACAGCATCAAGGGCGAAAGTCTCGTCCAAATCGGCGGAATCAAACGCGAAAAGAAAGACAAAGTGGCTTCTGCCTAGTCTGATATTCAAACTTAAAAGAAAAAGTCTTGCAATTTTTGCAGGACTTTTTCTTTTATGGCAAAGCAACCATTCAACTTGATTACAGCAACAAATATCAGTAAATATAAATAAACACTACATCGTTTAGAGGCGGTCTGTGACCGCCTTGTCAGTAAATTTGATAAACAGCGATCACTGCGCGCATCTAATCGAAGTGCTACTATAAATTTAATTTGTGACAATATTTATGGAGAAATATCCTTATGGTAAAGAAAGTTGGTTTAGCGTTTGCTTTGGTCATTGCTGTTATTAGTTTTTGTCCGGCAATTTCCGCGCAAGAGAAGAAAGAACCCGCGAGAAACCAAGGCTCGATTCGCGGTGAAACCTATTCTTACAAATACACCGAACAAGATTTTGCCGACACGCCCGCGTGGAAAATCGACGACGGTGAGCCGCCGCTGCCGCTCTCGCGCGCAGCACAAATTGCCCGCACAAATCTGGCACGTTTTGTCGAAGGTTCCGAAAACTGGAAGATCAATCGAATTTGGCTCCAATCATTAAAAGACGACAAATGGTTTTACAATATCTCGTTCATCTGTTCCGGCGCACAATGCCGCAATTTGCCGACGCGCCAATTTGCCGTCATGGTTAAAATGGACGGGACGATCCTCAAACCCAAAAAGATCGTGCTGGTTGACTAAAATAATTTGACCCAAACACATCGCCTGAAGGTTTTATATGCCCGCCGTTAAATTGACCTGACCATTGCTGTATTGCGCTAAAGAAAATCAATAGTTGGCGGACAAATATCGTTACCCGCCAGTTTGATCTTAAAAACTCGCGGGCAAGATATTTATTTCTCTAAACTGCGCAAAAAAACTGTTGCTTTTTCGTTATAAATAAGGTATCTATTCTGATAGATTCAGAGGTCAAATTTTTATATGAGAAGATTCGTTTCCGCTGTGGTTTTATGCGTTGCTCTTTTAATCGTCGGGCTGTTTTTCTTTATGCCTTCGGCAGGTGCGCAAGACAATGTTTTGGCTAATTTGCTGAATCTGCCCGCGCCGCCGCCGCCGAACCCGCTTTTCCCGGTCACCCAAGGCGAACGCGACGAAAAATTTTACGATAAAAAAAATCCGCCGAAAGACAACGCGCCGATCGAAGATCTGCTTGCTTATTGGAAATTTCAAAACCAATTTGACCCGAAATTTGCCTACACCATCAAACCGTCCGAAAAATCGCTCGACCGAATACTCAAGGAAATCGAGAATAAACCCGAATCGTTGTCTGAAATGCTCGGCGTGTTGCCCGAAGGCAAGGAAACGGCGGATTTTATCAAACGCATTTATGACGATGAAGTTTCAAAGCGTGATTTTGAAGCTTCGTGGAGGCAGGAAGTCAAAAAATGGCTAACCTATCACAGCAGCTATTTTGCGGACGAACTTGCCGAACTTGCCAACCAGGCGGCGGACACCAAAGAATATGTGACCAATCAGGACGAAGTCCTCGCGCTCGCACGGGTTGACTGGGATCGCGCCCAGCCTTTGCTTGAAAGAATGCTGAACAGTTCGAATCAGCCGGTTTCGCAAACTCTGGCGCGTTGGGCTTTTTATCAGCACGCGCTCGCCACGGGCGACTCGCTCAATATCTCGACTTACCGCAAAGAGTTACAGGACACGGTCGAAAATAGATCTCTACAGCCCGGAAATCGTGATCTGGCAATGGACGCGCTTGTCGAATCGGGCGATTTTGAGGGACGCGATGATTGGTATTATACCTTGCTCGAAGACGAAACTCTTTATGAACTAAAAGTTGACGGGCAGGTCTATACGGGGTTGACGACGCTTCTTAATCATTCGCCGTCAGACAAATACGTCGAAAAAATGATCGAACTCGCCGGGAACAGTAATCCGACGATTCGCAGCGCGGCAGTCAAAAATCTGGCGACACTGCTTGACGATATCAAAAATCCGGGAATCGTCCGAGCGCTTCTGCCGTGGCTCGAAAACCCGAAATGGGCAAAGGAATCCGGCAGTGAAAGATCGAAATTGGTTTTGGCATTGCGTAACTTCGAGATACCCGAAAGCGTTCCCGGTTTGATCGCGATGCTCAATGAAAAAGAAAGAGTCGAGATCGAAACTCAGCAGAATTCGAATGCGGCGGTTAATACAATGCCAGGTAATCGCCCGGCGGCAAATGTTCCGGTAGGCCGAACGATGATTGATACTTATCCCTATCGAAGCGCGGCCGTTATGGCGTTGGAAAAACAGAAAAGCTCGCTCGCCGTGGGTCCATTGCGACAGGTTTTGCCGTTGGTTGAGCAGTGGGAACGCCCGAATGTCGTGCGGGCTTTGATCGTTTCAAACGGTTTCTCGATTCCCGAACAGATCGAATCTCTCGAAGAATATGCCAAAGTCGTCAGTCAACAGCAACTGATTACAAATGACGCTTCCAATGCAGTGAGTAATGTTGCGAGTTCAAATGCGGTTTATAATCCGGTTTATAATCCGAATGATCTCAAGATGATGTTGGGTGCGCAGCTTGCCAATATCGAAGATGTCAGCGAAGAATTGGTCAAGGCCGTGATTGACCGCATCAATTATCACGACAAGAAAAATCCGCAGATCGCGTCGGCTTTGCGGCAAATCGTCCAAAACTGGAAAGGCACGGCGATCAATTCCCTCAGGCTCCGTGATCTGAAAGACGGTAAAACAACGCTCGACTCTATTGTCAAACTGCTGATCATCCGCAAAAACTTACGCGAAAATCAGTTGAACGAAGTGACCGACATTCGGCTCGGAAGCCCGACCGCACTCGGAATTTCAGCGTGTCTGCTCGAAGAAGTGACGGATTTCGATGCGATTCTCGACGGCGATAACCCGGAAGCCAAAACGGCGATGCTCGGTTGTGCGCGGCTCATTCGCGCCGCACTTCCCGTTCAAAAAGTGGCCGTCAATCTGCAAAACCCGAACAAGCTTTTGCAATCGGCGGCCGAAAAATATTTGGAATCGGAAGATTCGCCCGAAGCGCGTCAGATAGTTTTGTCGCGGCATCCGAACGAAGCCAGAGTTCTCGGAGCGCGGGTTTCTTTCACGGATGAAAACAGCGAAGCCGTACCGTATGATTTCACGTTTTTGCGCGATCTTTTTGTGAGCGTTGACAGTTCGTTCCAATCGCTTCCGCCTTATTATTTTTACGGTTATTCAACCGGCGAGTTGGCCCAAACAGAGAAAAAGCTCCAAAAAGAAGTCAAGGAAAATCAGGAACTTTTCGGGATCTATTCCTACAACAAACAATTTGTCAGAATTTACAAAGACCGCGCGGTCTTCAGTTTCGAAGATGATCCGTCAAGGTATCGTGAAAGGACTTTGGAACCCGAAGAATTTGAAAGTTTGAAAAATTTCCTTATCTCGCAGAGAGTTGACGAACTGCGGCCGTTTTTGTCAAATTGTCAAAATTGTGAAGACAAAGAACTTTTGATGATTGGAAAAATGGGCGGACGGCGCGTTTTTTTCAAAGCCGATTCAGTGCCCCCATTTTTCGCCGAGCTCGAAAACATTTTTGCCGAGATGCGCCGCCAGCCGATGCAGATTCATTATTATCTCGAAAAAGACATCGCCGGTTTGGAAGTATTGCTTGCCGACGATAAATTAAAAGCGCAAACGATCTGGAAAGACGGCGAAGATTTTCGCGTGCTGGTTGATGACGTGACGCTTCGCAAACAATCCGAAAAAGAAGTCGAAGAAACGGAAAGCCCGCGCATCGAGGTTGAAGAAAACTCTGATAAAGAGACTGAGAAAACTTCTGCTGAGCTGGGAAAGATCGAAAGGGAAAATGAAAAACTGGCGCGGCAAAAACAGTACGCAAGTTTTGCGTGGTATAAATTCGATAAGACAAAACTTCTCGAACCCACGATTCAGCCGCCCTTTGTTGAATATATTCCTTTGTCTGACGTTTTCGATGTTCCGCCACGCGAACAGCAGTGGAAAGCGCGCACGGCAACCGTCGAAATTCGCACCGACAACGAAGGCTTATACAAGATCAGCGGCGGACGTTTAGCCAAGCTCCGCAGCGGTTATTAC
>JANLTD010000205.1:0-1591 GCA_031362765.1 Acidobacteriota bacterium
AAAAGAAAAGAAAGATCCCGGTCGCGCGCTGAAAAATGTAAAACCAGTTGCGGCCGTAGCCATAGTTTCCGATATTCGGGCGCGCTTCGGTCGAAATTATTATTCCGTAAACCGAGTGAAAAACGAGCGGCAGAAAGATGCCGAAAATCTCGATAAAGAGCAAATACGGGATGTCGTGAATATCCTGCACGGCTTTTTCAAAAACGCCTTCGCCGTTCATCGCTTTCGAGTTCGTGAACATATGCACGAAAAAAAATAAACCGAGCGGTACAATGCCGGTTAATTGATGCAATTTTCTGAGCAGAAAAGTATTGCTGATCTTCATCTCTTTTTCCCTATCTTTTTTGGTAAGTTACTGCGGTTACGTCATTATATTTGGCGAACAACCGTAAATCAAACTTTAATTACATATTACCGAAACTTACGTCTTAAGAAGTATATTTCATTATAGGTTTTGATTCTGATAAGATAAAATGAAATTTCTTTAACGAATTATGCAGACAAACTTATTTAACGAGTCGAGAGTCGAGAGTCAAGCTGACTTTCTCTCTACTCTCGACACTCGACTCTCGACTAATTAAAGATGCACATTGAAACATTAAAAGTATTTTGCGATCTGGTTGATCTACAAAGTTTTTCGCTCGCGGCGGAACGAAATTTTATTACGCAATCGGCGGTCAGTCAGCAAATTCGAACATTGGAAGAAAAATTCAATCGCCGTCTGCTCGAAAGAGTCCGCGGGCGGCGCGAGGTCAAACTCACGCCGGCGGGCGAGGTTTTTTACCGCGAATCAAAAAATGTTCTGGATTGTTATGACACGCTTAACGAAAATATGCGCGGACTTGTCGGCAAGATCGGCGGAACGGTCAAGGTGGCAACCATCTACAGTATCGGTTTGCACGAATTTCCGCCGAAAGTGCGTGAATTTATGTCGAAATTTCCGTCGGTCAAGATCGATCTGGAGTATTCGCGGACAACGCGCGTCGTGCGCGACGTTCTCAACGGTTTGGTCGAACTCGGCGTTGTCGCTTTCCCCGAACCGCGCCGCGGTTTGACGATCGTGCCGATGCAGAGCGACCGTCTGGTGCTGATCTGTACGCTCGACCACGAATTTGCAAAAAAACAGCAAGTCAAAGCCAGCCAGCTCAAGGGTCGCGATTTTGTGTTGTTTGAGCGCGATATTCCGACGCGCAAGGCGATTGACAAGATCTTAAAAACAAACGGTGTCGAAGTTCGCAAAGTCGCCGAATTTGACAATATCGAAACCATCAAACGCGCCGTCGAGGTCGGTTTCGGTTTGGCGATCGTCCCGCATCCGTCGGTTGCCGACGAGGAAAAAAACGGACAGCTCGCGGTTATTCAATTAGCCGAAAAAGAATGGGTTCGACCTGTTGGAGTGATATATCGAAGCGACCGCAATCTATCGCTCGCCGCAAAGAAATTTGTCCAACTCCTCGAAGAGAGCTCGGTAAAAACTTAACATTTTGCAATTTTGGGTTTATAATTGCAATATTTCATTCTGATAACTCATCTTACGCGATTTTTGAATTTTAGCCCGCGTAGCGGGTGTCAGCGCCCCGCTTCGCCGCCC
>JANLTD010000397.1:0-2159 GCA_031362765.1 Acidobacteriota bacterium
TTTCGCTCGCCGTACGATTTTGAAAGATTGTTGATCTCGATGATCTTCGTTCCGAGACGCTTTGATCCGATCGCGATGTCAATTTCGGCTTTTGCTTTTTCCTTCGGCTGCGCCATCAGATCGTAAGCGGCATTGATACGGTGTTTGGATTTGCGCGTTCGCGCTTTTGCGCCGCGCCGCAGCCACGCCAGTTCTTTTTTGATGAGCTGTTCGCGTTTGTGACCTTCGGTTGCACGAAGCGCGTCCTGTTCTTCTTTTTTCTCAAGATAATAAGCGTAATTGCCCGCGAAAGTCTGAATTCCGCCGCGGTCAATTTCAAAGATCCGATTCGTTACACGGTCGAGAAAATAACGGTCGTGTGTGACAAGCAGCAATGCGCCCGTATATCTTCTGAGATAATCTTCGAGCCATTCGATCGTGTCGGCATCGAGATGATTGGTCGGTTCGTCGAGGATCAAAATGTCGGGTTTAAAGATCAGTTCGTGGGCAAGCGCGACGCGTTTGCGTTGCCCGCCGGAAAGTGTTTTCATTTGCGCCGAAGTGTCTGTAATTCCGAGTTTAGTGAGAACGGTTTTAGCATTTGTTTCGATCTCCCAGCCGCCCGAAATTTCCAGTTCGTGCTGGAGTTTGGAAACTTTTTCGAGCTGTGCATCCGAATATTCGATCGCCAGATCGTGACACGCCGTTTCGTAATCGGCAATCGTTTGCATCACACCCGAACTTGCCGCGAAAATCATTTCGAGAACCGTTTTTTCATCATCGATGGTGGGATTTTGCGATAAATATGCAAGTGTTTGACCGCTTGCGCGGACGAGTCTTCCCGTGTCGGGCGTTTCCGCGGCGGCAATCACGCGCAGAAAAGTTGTTTTGCCCGAACCGTTGGCGCCGATGATGCCGATTTTGTCCGAATCTTCAAAACCGAGCGTAACATTTTCAAAAAGCGGTTTGAGACCGAAATTTTTGCTGACATTTTCAAGTGAAATGATATTCATAAAGCTAGATTTAACTTTACTGAATAAAAGACGTATCGCCAAATTCGGAATTTTTTGAAAGCGACAATAAATTTTCGATATTTTCTTAAAAGTCTTGTAAAATCAAACGGAGGTAAAAATTATGTCCGCAGTTTTAGAGAGAACAATTTCGAATACCGTTACAAACGGCGTCAAACCGCACTTGATCACAGTTGACGAATACGACCGAATGATCGAAGCCGGAATCTACACCGAAAACGACCGCATCGAATTACTCAACGGGGAGATTATTGAAATTATGCCAAAAGGACCAAAGCACACCGCGGCCAATTCCAGAATTGTTAGATTTCTTATTAAATTATTTGACGAAAAAGCGATTGTTCGGGGTCAAGATCCGATTCGGTTAGATGATTTTTCCGAACCCGAACCCGACATTGTTTTGGCAAATTGGGATGAAAAAGAATACTCAGAAAATCATCCGACACCGGCGGATGTTTTGCTTATTATGGAAATTTCCGACACGACACTCGCTTACGACCGCGAAGCCAAAGCCCGCGCTTATTCACGCAACGGCATTCAGCAGTATCTTTTGCTCAATCTGCAAAACGAAACGCTTGAAGATTACCGCGAACCAAACGCCGATGGTTACGGCGCAAAAAGAACCTATCGAAGTGGCGATGTCTTTAATCTGGTCGCGTTTCCCGAAATTGAAATTAAATTTGACGATTTGTTTTAAATTTTGAATAAACTGAATCTATGAATATCAAAAAAATTACGTTCGCGGTTGTCTTACTTGCGCTCTTTTCGCTTTCCGCTTTCGCTGTATCGCCGTTTGTAAAGGTCAAAGGACATCAGTTTTTTATCGGCGATAAACCTTATTATTTCATTGGCACAAATTATTGGTATGGAACGCTTTTAGGTTTGGAAACTAACAAAAAACGCGGTGTTGAGCGCCTTCGAAAGGAACTTGATTTTCTCAAGGCGAACGGCATCACTAACTTGCGGATTATGGCCGGCGCCGAAGGCGCGGGCTTGATAAATGGTGTAAACAGAGTCGGCCCGCCGCTCCAGCCGGAGCAAGGGAAATTCAACGAAGAGATCCTTGACGGCCTGGATCTAATCCTCTTTGAAATGGGCAAACGAAACTTAAAAGCCATCGTCTTTTTCAGCAACAACTGGGAATGGAGC
>JANLTD010000220.1:0-2211 GCA_031362765.1 Acidobacteriota bacterium
GTTTAGTGCCGTAAAATTAACAAGGCTTTTTCGCGTCGAAGCGACGCTCATGGCAACCGGGACGGATTGCGCTCCAGTCATAACTTTTTACGGACGCATTACCACTCACGAATACCGTTTGAAAACCTCATCAACCAACGACAGAAAATCGTCTTTTTATCGGGGCTGTGCTACCTATTTTCACGCATTTGTGGTGAAATTAGCCTATGACCGAAGTAGAACAAGCTGTCCGCGAACACACCAAACAATTAGCCGCCTCTTTTTTGGAAAAAGGCGACGCGACCGGCTGGTTTGACGCGCTCTATCGCGAAGCCGCCGGCAATAACGAAAAGATCCCCTGGGCGGACCTTGAACCGAATCGTTTTTTTGTCGAATTTGCAGAGAAAACAAATTTGCACGGCAATAACCGAAAGGCTCTGGTCGTCGGCTGCGGTCTCGGCGACGATGCGCGGTATTTGCACGATCT
Organism: Acidobacteriota bacterium; assembly: GCA_031362765.1. Lineage (GTDB taxonomy): Bacteria > Acidobacteriota > Blastocatellia > Pyrinomonadales > Pyrinomonadaceae > JAFDVJ01. The sequence goes on from JANLTD010000220.1 coordinate 467, forward strand.
GGGATTTCGGGTGACGGCGTTCGACATTTCGCCGACAGCGGTCGAATGGGCGCGGCGGCTTCATCAGACGACGGATATAAATTTTGTTGTTGCCGATCTGTTTGAAACGCCGAAAGATTGGTATCAGGCGTTTGAGTTTGTCCTGGAAGTCTATACGATCCAGCCGCTTCCGCTCGAAATGCGCTCCGGAGTGATTGACGCGATCGCGAACTTTGTCGAACTCAACGGCAAACTCGCGATCGTCACACGCGGACGCGAAGACGATGAAATTCCGCTCGAACTTCCCTGGGCATTATCGCGCCAGGATCTGTCGCGTTTTGAAGTCAACGGGTTTGAGCAGACACATTTTGCAATAATGCCCGGCGACGAAGAACCGCCGGTGCCGAGATTTGTGGTTAAATATGAAAGAAAATGAAGTTTATCAAATAAGAAAATCGCCGCAAATCATAAACTTGCTCTAAGTTACTGCGTCTGTAAAAAGTTACAGAAAGATTTTCTGCCTACGAAACACACGAAATAAACTAAAAAAAACAAAAGTTAATTCTCTTCGTGCCTTTCGTGTGTTTCGTGGGCAGTTCTAACTTTTTATTGAGGCATTACGCTCTAAGCTTCCGCCGGATTTTTGACGACACCGATAAACGGCAAATTTCGATAGCGGTTTGCGACATCCAGTCCATAGCCAACAACGAATTTGTTCGGAATCTGAAAACCGCAGTAATCAATCTTGAGTTCGGTTTTGATGCGCGGTTCGGGTTTGTCAAGAAGCGTTGCGATGCGCAGCGATCGTGCGCCGCGCGAACCGAGGATCTCCATCAGGCGAAACAGCGTTAGTCCTGTGTCAACAATATCTTCGCAGACGATCACGTCTTTACCGCGGATCGGATGCGTCAGATCTTTGAGAATTTCGACGTCGCCCGACGAAACCGTTTCGTCCTTGTAGCTTGAAACCGACATAAAATCTATTGCCAGTTTCAGGTCGATCTCGCGCATCAGGTCGGACAAAAAAATCACCGAACCTTTCAAAACGCCGACCAGAACCAGATCTTTATCGGCATATTCGGCGGTGATCTGCCGGCCGAGTTCGGCGACCCGCGCCCTGATCTGTTCGGCGGAATACATTACTTCGAGATTCGGATTGGTAAATTCGGTAAATTTTGCGGCGGTTTGTGTTGCCATAGTTTTTGATTTGATTGAAACGTCTTTTAGAAATACTATAAAACAAAAGGTTAAATGTGAAAATGTTAAAATGTGAAAAAGTGAAAAAGTTAGTTGTCAACAGATATCAGGTAACTTTTGCCCTTTTTCACTTTTACCCTTTTTCACTTTAAGGATTTATGGCAGAAGATAAAGAAACCCGTGCACGGGTGCGCGAACTCGTCAAACAGGTCCTCGCAAATGTCCCGATGGAAGAGAAATCGGCGGAAACCTTTCCGCAGCGCATTGTTGTCAATTCCCTGCAAAACAAAATTGACAAGGAATTTGACCGCGACGAATCGGCAAAAAGCCTGATCACTGAAGACGATCTGCGCGGTTTAGATTTCGGCGCAAAGCTCAGAATTTCCGAAAGCGCTAAATTTACACCGCTCGCCAGTGATTTGATCAACGAAAGAAATATCGTTTTAATCAAAAAATCTTCGCGCCGCGCCGTCACGAAAATCAGAACAATTGCCGTCGGCTCAGATCACGGCGGCTTTGAATTCAAGGAACTACTCAAATCATTTCTCACCGAACTCGGTCTGAACGTC
>JANLTD010000231.1:0-5827 GCA_031362765.1 Acidobacteriota bacterium
GACATCAAGCCCGAAAATATCATCGTTCGTCCTGACGGGTTTGTGAAGATTCTGGATTTTGGGTTGGCGAAACTCGTCGAGCAAAAAGCCGGCGGTATTAATACCTCGGTCGCAAATCAAAATCAGACGGCGAAAGGCATCATTCTCGGAACGATCAATTATATGTCGCCCGAACAAGCAAAAGGCGAAAAGATCGACGAACGAACCGACATTTTTAGTTTTGGCGAAGTGATCTACGAAATGATCACCGGCAAGGCTCCGTTTGCGGGCGATTCAATGTCAGAAACTTTCGCGAATTTGATAAACGCCGAAGCCTTGCCGCTTGGTCGGTTTTCAGAAAGCCTGCCTGACGAGATGCAGAGGATCGTTAGCAAAACACTGGAGAAAAAGATAGACGAACGTTACCAAACGATGAATGATCTGCTCACGGATTTGAAAGATTTGCGTGAAAACCTGGTATTTGATGAACGACTGGAAAAATCCCGGACGTCCGACAGCAAAACCGTGACCACTTTTTCAAACACAACAAAGGGCGATACGATTAATAATCTAACAATTGACGCTCTTAATTCCACTGCGCAAATCAAACCAAGGAAACCCTTAGCTATGATAATGACCGCTGTTTTACTGATCGTTGCGATTGGTTTCGGCTTTTATTTGTGGTCGGTCAGTAAACCCTTTTCGAGCTCTAAGGTTAAACGATCACTCGCCGTTTTGCCGTTCGTCAATGCCGGTCAGGATGCGAACGCCGATTATCTTTCCGACGGAATTACCGAGAGCATCATCAACAACCTCTCGCAGCTTTCGGAATTGAGGGTAATGTCACGAAATTCGGCGTTTCGTTTTAAGAACGATCAAGCCGACACGCGGGCAATTGGAGTCCAACTCGGCGTCGAGACGTTGATAACCGGCGATATCAAACAGATCGGCGATAAATTCGTCATCAATGTTCGTCTGATTGACGCCGGCGACGATTCGCAAATTTGGGGCAGCCAATATGTTAAGAATTCTGCCGATATGATTGCGGTTCAAAACGAAATCGCCCAAGCCGTGGTGCAAAATCTGCGCGTCAAGCTGACGACCTCCGAGCAGCAAAAACTCGTCAAAAGCTACACGGCAAACGCCGAAGCGTATCAGCTTTATCTGCGAGGACGATTTCACGTTTTCAAATTAACGCCGCCGGAAGTCAACAAAGGCATTGCATATTTCCAGCAGGCGATCGAGATTGACCCAAACTATGCGCTTGCTTACACCGGAATCTCCGACGCCTACCGCTCGCTGGCGCTTGGGGCCGAGATGGCACCGACCGAATACCTGCCGAAATCGAAAGCCGCGGCAAATAAGGCGATCGAGATCGACGATTCACTTTCGGAAGGTCACGCGGGTCTCGGGATGACACTTTTTTGGGGCGAATGGGATTGGAGCGGCGCTGAAACTCAATACAAACGAGCTTTCGAACTTAATCCGAATGATGCCAACGCCCACATCTTCTACGCTCATTTGCTTTCAAACACCGGACGGCACGCCGAAGCGTTGGCTGAAGCGAAAATTGCCCGCGAGCTCGACCCGCTGTCTCCGTTCGTCGGCGCGCTTGAGGGGCAGTTTTTAATCCACGCCGGAAAGACCGACGAAGCGATCAGCAGACTACAGAAAACGTTTGAGCTGGCACCGAATTTTTGGATGCCGCATATATTTGCTTCGAGTGCTTACATCGAAAAGGGAATGTATCAGGACGCGGTCGCCGAAGCCCGCAAGGCAAGAGAGCTCTCACCGGTTCAAACAAATTCGCTCGTTCTTGAAAGCTACGCTTTGGCAAAATCGGGCAAGCGCATTGAAGCGCAAGCCCTTCTCAATGAGTTGCTGCAACTTTCAGCCGAGCGGTTTATTCCGCCGTATCACATCGCACAAATGTATAACGGACTCGACGAACGCGACAAAACGTTTGAATGGCTGGAAAAAGCTTTGGAAAAACGCGACCCGAAAATGGCTTTCCTGAAAGTCGAGCCAAAATGGAACAAGCTGCGCGATGACCCGCGATTTATTGACTTAATGCGGCGGATGAAATTTTAAATAGAACTATTTTTGGCGTTGACCGCTGAAATCAAGCGGCGTCGGAATCATCGGTGCCGATAAAACACCTTTCATCGTCTCGTTTTCGACCGTTCCGCTGATTGATAATTCAATCGGCTGGCCCTGCATTTCAGTGACGGCAACTGCCGAAAAACTATTTCCCGAAACTTTTCCGTTGGCAATTTTGCCTTCGCCGAGCATTGATTCGAGTTTGCCCGAAATCGTTCCTTCAGATTGTTCGAGATTTAGCGAAACGGGGATTTGCTGACCTTGAAAATCAACCACTAACTTCCAGTCCCCCGACAAATCTATTGCCGGAGATTCAACCGGTTTCCCGTAATTTGAAAGATCCTGAGCATTTCCGTCGGTATCAAAGATCTCGACACTCGACGCATATTCTTTGGCTTGCGGCAGAATATCTTCGGCATCGCCGACAATAACAATCGCCATCTTGTCGGGCTGAACATATTTTTGGGCTGCCATTTCGACATCGTCGATCGTCACCGCATTAACATTGTCGCGGTAGGTTTGCAGATAATCGTCGGGCAAATCGTAAATCTTCTGTTGGACTATTAAACTGGTCAGTCCTTCCTGAGTTTCCGCACGGATCGGGAAGACTCCGGTCAAAAAGTTTTTCGCGTCTTCCAATTCCTGTTCTGAGACTTTCGAATCGCGAATGCGGTTAAATTCGTAGAAAAACTCATTAAGCGAATCGCCCGTCACCGAAGTTCTGACTTCGGCAGTTGCTTCAAATACTCCGGCTAAACAGCGCGTGTCCAACTTCGAATATGCACCGTAAGTATAGCCTTTTTCCTCTCGCAGATTCATAAAAATCCGCGATGACGCGCCCGCGCCTAAGATTTGATTCATCAGTATTACGCGGAAATAATCAGGGTGATTTCTTTCGATTGCCGGATTTGCGATAACGATATTCGCTTGCGCCGAACCTTTGCGGTCAACTATCGTCAAAGTCCGGTCCGTCCGAACAGGAACCGCAGAATATGCAAAATCATCAATTTTTCCTGGTTGCCATTCTCCTAATTTGTCCTCAATTTCGCGAATTATTACATCTTTTTCGACATCACCAACGACGACCAAAACCGCATTGTTTGGAATAAACCTTTTGGCTTGATATTCAACGAGCTTTTCACGAGTGATCTTTTCAATGTCTTCGGCTTTCGGCGAAACTTTCGAATACGGATGTGCGCCGAAAATAATTCGCGATACCTGTTCATCAGCAAGAAAACTAGCTTGCGATCGCTGAAATCTTAAACCTTCAACCGTGTTGCGTCTGTAAAGATCAAGTTCTTCTTCAGGAAATGTCGGTTTTAGGATCATTTCAGCCATCAGGCGCAGTATATCCGACGCATAAAGCGTCAACGACGAGGCAGAGATCGAAGTTGTATCCGAACCCGAACTAGCGGAAAGTCCGGCACCGAGACGTTCGATCTCTTCGGCAAGTTGTTTCGATGAAGTTCCTTCCGTTCCTTCTGAAAGCATCGAGGCGGTCGCCGAATTGATCCCGATCCAATCTGACGGTTCGTGGATGTCGCCGGCACGCAAAAAAAGTCGAAAACTCACCAACGGAAGTTTCCTGTCTTCAAAAATGACCAATTTCAGGCCGTTCGATAAATTTGTTTCAAAAGGCCGGGGAATGTTAAAAGCTACCGGGGCAAGTGGCGCCGGCGCTGATTTACGAAAATCTTCGTTCATAAGTTTAAGAGTCGAGAGTCGAGAGTCGAGAGTCGAGAGTCGAGAGTTTAAGAAATTAAATCATCTCGACTTGCTACTCTCGACTTTCAACTAATTTTGTTTCGTTACAACATCAAGCAAAGTCCGGTTCTCGGTGTTGAGATATTTGGCGACGTTCTCTTTTATTTGATCGCCGGTGATTGCTAAAAGATCGTCGAGTTCCGAATTAATTAACTCCGGGTTGCCGTCATAGAGAGCAAATTCGGCAATGTTTTGGGCTCGCGCCATTGACGATTGGCGAACTCGAATCGTGTCGTTTAATAATTGGTTCTGAAGTTTCTCCATCTCTGCCGCGCTCACACCGTTTTCCGAAATATCGCGAACTTCTTGCATGATAACTTCACGGATCTGCGAAAGATCCATGTCCGGTTTTGGAATCGCGCCGATGAAAATGCTTGACGGACCGCGCCGCTCATCTGTAAAACCGAAAAGCTGAATGATAGATTCGTCCCCTTTGACTAGCTTTTGGTAGAGCCGCGAGCTATCACCGTCGTAAAGTAATTTTCCGGCGAGATAAAGAGCGTAAAATTCCGGGGTCCGGCGTTGCGGTATTTTCCAACCGATCAGAAAAGCCGGAAAAGGAGCAAGTTTGTCCTCATATTCTTTATAATTAACGGCGACTTCGACAGGTTCGCTGACATCGATCGGCGCTGGTTTCGGCTGCGCCGGAATGGTCCCGAAATATTTGTCGATCAAACCCTTCGCTTCGTCCGATTCAAACGCGCCCGACAAAACCATCACGGCATTATTTGGTGCGTAATAGACCCGGAAAAATTCCTGTACGTCCTCGACCGTCGCATCATCGAGATCTTCCATCGAACCGATCGTCGAATGGGCGTTAGCGAAATTTTTGTAGATCATCGTCCCGATAATATCGAACACTTCGCCATACGGCTGATTATCGTAACGCAGACGTTTTTCTTCTTTGACGGCTTCGCGCTGGTTGTCAAGATTTTCCTGCGTGACAGCAAGAGTCCGCATTCGGTCTGATTCCAGCCACAGCCCAAGCGGCAACAGGCTGGCAGGCAGCGTTTCGTAGTAATTCGTTCGTTCAGAGCTGGTCGTTCCGTTCATAGTGCCGCCGGCTTTCATCACATATTGAAAATGTCCGGCCTTCGGAACGTTTTCCGAACCTTGAAACATCATATGTTCGAAAAGATGCGCAAAACCTGTGCGTCCCAAACGCTCATTACGCGAGCCGACATCGTAATAAACCGCAACCGACACCACGGGAATCGAATCGTCTTTGTTCAAAACGACCCGCAAACCATTTTCTAATGTATATTCTTCTAATTGTAACGGAGAAAGTTTGAATTGTTCGGACATAATTTCAAAAGCATATAGCTAAAATTATGAAAACATTTTGAGTTAAAAATTGCAAAGTCAGGAAAAGTAAAAGTATGGACGGAAAAGCGAGCTCAGTGCAAATATCTCTCACCTTCAAGTAACATCGATCAGCTCTAATTTAATCTCACGTTGAAGTTAAAAAAGACCCGAAAAACCAATTTCAGGCTATGAAAGGCGACAGGACTGTACCCGTTTTTTCGAGTTTGGCTAATTCATTTGGAAAAACTTTTCTTGAGATTTGCTTATATCTCTTTGGCAATTCAAACTGCTTTTGCATTTATTTCAAGCCTTTTTCCTTTTTCCCGATGACCTTTTCGTTTTCAAATGTAACTTCGATAGATTTAACAGCGTCCTTGGTTTCCCAGACATAGGTTTCGGTCTTTTTACCATTGTCGGTTTTGCTCGTAATCTTTTTGAAAAGACCCGCTATCAACAGAAGCAGGTTAGCATGAGTTTTGTTCAGAGTAACGGCTTTAGCCGTGAAACCGCCGGCGAAGCGCGGCGGTTTCTCACGCATAAATGCGTTACTCTAAACAAACATTATGTTTGCTCCGGTTGCTTATTTTGATTTTCTTCGGCAATTGCATACAACGCGGATTTGACTTGGAATGGGGTCAGGTTAGGGTATGTTTCAAGCAGCAGCGCAATGATGCCGACG
>JANLTD010000237.1:0-3576 GCA_031362765.1 Acidobacteriota bacterium
CTTCACATTTTCCTTGCTCCTTACTTAACAGAGAGAGCAACGAATCGAGATATCTCTCGCTAAGCTTTTCAAATGGAAGTGTCACCACTAAATTTCTTGCCTTCTGCGGTACCGCATCAGCCAATTTTTTTACCTCTTCAAGAATCAACGTTATTTCGGTCCCATCATTTGCTTCAACTTTCCCCTCAACAATTACAATTTCATCGTCTTTGAGAAGTGTTGAATATTTTGAATAATTTTCAGACCAGGCCAAACATTTTACTCCCGCAGATTGATCCTCAACTCTAAAAATACAGAACCGATTGCCTTTTTTGCTATGCCTGACCTGTAACCCAGATATTATACCTGCAATTGCTATCTTTTCTCCAACATTTATATTCTCACGATCTCCAATATTTGAAATTTTCAAGTCTTTTAGAATCTCCAGAAAATCGTCTAACGGATGGCTCGAAAGGAAAAAACCAACCGATGATTTTTCTTGTTTCGATAGCTCGGAGGTTGACCATTCTTCAACCATTGGTAAAATCGAGTCTAAATCCGTATGTAAGGAAGTTTCATCACTATTGCCAAACAAATCGCTCTGTCCGCGCAGTTTATTATTCCAAACACGCTGTCGATATGAAATTATCAAGTCAATCCCCTTAAAAAGCCGCGCGCGCCAACTATTTATTCTGACATCTTGAGGCTTAAAAGAATCAAAAGCACCCGCTGTGATCAAACTCTCAAGTGCTTTGCGGTTTACGGAGCCTTGTTCCAGGCGTTCTGTAAAGTCAATAACCGACTTAAACCTGTTGTTTTTTCTGATCTCGATTATTGACTGAACACTGGAAGTACCAATTCCTTTAATTGCACTTAGTCCATACCTCACAGAATTCTCAATTGGCGTAAATCCATGTTCGGACTCATTTATATCAGGCGGCAATAAATTCAAACCCGCTGATTTCAATTCATTTGTATACTTATAAACTTTTGCACTATCGTGAAATTCGTGAGATAAAACAGCCGCATAAAAATAAGCAGGGTAATGCGCTTTAAGATAAGCAGTTTGATAAGCAAGATAAGCATACGCAACACTATGACTTCGGTTAAAGCCATAGTCGGCAAACTGCGCCATCAACCTGAATATTTCCTCAGCTTTATCTTTTTTTATTCCTCTGTCAATTGCCCCATTAATGAACTTTTCCTCATGCTTCGCCATTTCCTCACGTTTTTTCTTTCCCATCGCGCGGCGCATCATATCCGCTTCACCTAAACTATATCCGGCCAACTTTTGCGCAAGTTGCATAATCTGTTCTTGGTAAACCAATATCCCATATGTATTTTGCAGTATTTCTTCCATTTCGGGCACAATGTATCGAACCCGTTTTTCACCCTTGTGGCGCGCAATAAAATCATCAACCATTCCGCCATCCAACGGCCCCGGCCGATATAAAGCATTTAAGGCTGCTAAATCCTCTAATTCTTTTGGCTTTAAGCGCCGACAGATCTCTTGCATACCGGATGATTCAAACTGAAAAATAGCCTCGGTTCGGCCATCACCAAACAACGCCATCGTTTTTTCATCATCGAGTGGTATTTTACCCCAATCGATTTCCACCGCCTTCTTTTCGCTTAAGGACTTTAAGCAATCACTTATAACAGTAAGCGTGGTTAAAGCAAGAAAATCCATTTTAAGCATCCCGACCTTTTCCAGATCGTTCATTGTATATTGGCTCGTTAGTTCACTTTTGGCAGACAAAGCAACCGGTACGAGTTCATGGAGCGGTTTTGGAGAAATAACGACTCCGGCAGCATGAACTGATGTGTGCCGTGAACAGCCCTCGAGCCGGCGTGCCAAATCTACCAATTCGCGAACTTTTTCATCCGTTTCGATCGCTTTTCTTAAATCCGCAACCTGCTCAAGAGCCTGCGAAATGCTTATATTTCGCCCGCGGACCGGCGGCGGTATCAACTTGGCGACCTTCTCCACGTCGCCATATGGCATATTTAATGCGCGTCCAACATCCTTTATCGCAGCTCTTGAAGCCATCGTCCCGAATGTGATAATTTGACAGACAGATTCTCTGCCGTAGAACTCTGTCACATGATTTATGACATCCGCACGACCACGAACGCAAAAATCAATGTCAATATCAGGCATCGAAACTCTTTCTGGATTTAAAAATCTCTCAAAGAGTAAATCATATTGAAGCGGATCAACGTCGGTAATCCCCAGGCAATACGCAACGAGTGACCCGGCTGCCGAGCCACGCCCCGGACCAACCGGTATTTTCTGTTGATTCGCATATTTAATAAATTCCCAAACAATTAAAAAATACCCCGGAAATCCCATCTCTCCAATCGTTATTATTTCTCTGGTGATCCTTTTTTTATAATCTTCAAATTCATATTTTAATTTCCCGATATCCGCCATCGGCTGCCAGACGCTTTGTTTTCGGGCATCAAATCCTTCCAGAACAACTTTTTCAAAATATTGTTCTGTTGTCTCACAATTTGAATCTAAGGGAATCGGAAATTCAGGCAAGGTCAAATTTTCGCTTTTTGGTAATTCGGTGTGACACATTTCTGCAATTTTCAATGTGTTATTTAAGGCGGCGGGCAGTTCAGCACCAAAGATATCCCACATTTCTTCCGCCGATCGAAGGTAGTACTTCGAACTTCCGAATACCGCCCGCGTTGAATCGTTGATTGTTTTTCCGTCTCCAATGCATAACAATATCTCGTGTGCACGGGCATCATCCTCGTTCAAATAATGCACATCATTCACGGCAACCAACGGAATCTCGTGTTTCTTTGTAAATTCGACAATTTTCCTGTTAAAGTTTCTCTCACTTTCTAATCCGTGATCTTGTATTTCTACAAAATAGTTTTCTTTTCCGAAAATATCTGTGAACTGATTTGATTTTTCTAATGCTTTTTTATCATTCCCGGTTGAAAGATAATGATGAACCGCCCCTGATCGTCCCGACGATATTCCAACCAATCCATCACTTCTTTCTGCCAGCAATTCCAAATCTATCCTTGGTTTTTGGTGAAAACCTTCCGTAAAAGCCTTCGATGCCATATAAACCAGATTTTGATAGCCCTTTAGATCTTTTGCCAGTAAAACAAGATGATAATAAGGCCGCTCCCCCGACTTTATCGAGAATGTTTTGTCAAAACGGCTCTCAAATGTCAAAATTGCCTCGTAACCAAGAATCGGATGAAGCCCGTTTGATTTAAGATTATTGTAAAAGGTTATTGCACCGTATAAATTTCCATAATCAGTGATAGCACAGGAATTCATTTCAAGTTCCTTTAACCTGCTCACTAATGGTTTGATTTGGATTGTGCTTTGCAAAAGGCTATAATCCGTATGTAAATGCAAATGAACGAAATCTTTCGCTTTGCGTATTTTTTTTTCGGTTTGCTCCATTATTTAATTCTATAGGACTTTAAGGCGATTATAAACAGTTATGAAAAAAGTTTATCTGGAAACGTTCGGGTGTCAAATGAACGTTTCCGATTCAGAAAGGGTCGCGACAATTCTTGAAGCCGATGGATTTGAAATAACTCCTGACGAAGATTCTGCTGAAG
>JANLTD010000244.1:0-5041 GCA_031362765.1 Acidobacteriota bacterium
ATTCAAGCTATCGGGGACGGTTGGAGGTCAGGTAGTATCGGGTTCTGAGTATCCGGAACCAAGTTCTGACCAGTGAGAACCGAGTCCGACCAGAGTCAAACAAGTCCGGAGCATCTTGAGCCTGGTTCCGGATAGATTGAAATTGGTTCTATCAGACTTGCAAGTGGTGACCGATAGCTTGAAATTGGTTCTATCAGACCTCCAACCGGTCCCGGATAGCTTGGACTCGGTTATATTTGACCTGTAACCGGTTCGGTCTGTCTTGAACTCAGTTCCCGATAGGATGAACCCGGTTCTGACTTTGTTGAGCCCTGTTCCAACTACTCCGAAATTAGTTATCAGTAGTCGGAACCGAGTTCTGATAATTTGGAACTTGAAACTTGAAGAGGCCATTTTCTTCGTTTAGGAATGTGTAAAAAATAGTAATTGATTACGTCTTTGGCCTTTGGTTTTTGAAAGAAATTGCAGATTGGCGATGAATTTCTCACCAATCCGCTTATTTTACGGAAATCTTGATTGAAAATTGACGGATTTCCATTGAAAAACCCAAAAACCAAAGACCAAAAGCCAAAGACCTAATCAGATACAAAAAATAACTTATAACGAGAGTTTAGAGGCTCGGTCTCTGACCGCCGGACAACGCGGTCAAAGACCGCTACTTAACGATTAAGTTTTTTTACACGTTCCTTAACGAAAGCGAAACGGCGATCTTGGCGGCGATTCGCGCGTTGTTTTCGAGAAGCGCGATGTTTGCCAGCAGTGTTTTTCCCGCGCTTCGCTCGGACATCTGCCCGAGTAGAAACGGCGTGATCTCTTTGCCGCGAATGTTTTGTTCGACGGCAAGAGCTAAAGATTCAGCGAGGATATTTTCGAGCTCAATCAATTCGATTTCAAATTCCACCGGTACGGGAACGGTTAAAAGAATCGCGCCCTGCATTTTCAAATCATCGCGCGCACGGGCGATTTCGGCGACTTCCGAAGCCGTTTCGACCCGTTCATCAATCGTCAAACCGCTTGTTCGTGAATAAAACGCGGGAAGTTCATTGCATTGCCAGCCAAGCACGCAAACGCCGTGAGTTTCGAGCCATTCGCGCGTTGAGGGCAGGTCTAAAACGATTTTCGCGCCGGAGCAAACGACCGTCATCGGCGTTTGGGCAAGTTCGGGCAGATCGGCTGAAATATCCGCTGAAAATCCGCGATGGACGCCGCCGATTCCGCCGGTTGCAAAAACCTTGATTCCCGCCGCGTGTGCGATAAAGGCGGTTGTTGCGACGGTCGTCGCGCAGTTTAACTTTCGGGCGACGGCGATCGGCAGATCGCGCCGCGAGATCTTACGGATGTTTTTATCAGTGGCAAGTTGTTCGATTTGGTCTTTGTTTAAGCCGACGCAAAATTCTCCGTCGAAAACGGCGATCGTCGCGGGAATTGCGCCGCCGCTCCGTACTTGTTTTTCTAAACTCAGTGCGGTTTCGAGATTTTGCGGGCACGGCAAACCGTGGGCGATGACGGTTGATTCGAGCGCGACAATCGGTTTGTCGTTTTCAAGCGCGGCGGCAATTTCTTCGCTAAACTTTAAATTCATCATAAAAAATCACCATAAAGCCACAAAGAAATTTAGAAGTCACGCAGTTGAAACGTAAAACAGACTGTTAGTCTGTTTTTCCTGCCGCGTGATGCATTTTGTGGCGGTTTAAACAGACTAACAGTCTGTTTTACGTCTCCTTTTTAATTTCAATGATTTTTTATCGACTGCGTAACTCCTAAAATTATAAAAATCTTTGTGTGCTTTGTGGCTTTATGGTGAAAAAATCACTTAATCTGTGTGCCGATGCGGCTCAGACGCGGATTCGTAATACAGCTCAAAACGCCGTCGCCCGCCCCGCGGTCGCACGACCAGTAAACGAACATCGCTCGTCCGATGACCAGTTCACCCGGCACAAATCCCCAAAAGCGACTGTCTTCGCTGTTGTCGCGGCTGTCGCCCATCGCGAAATATTGATTTTCGGGAACAACCATCGGTTTGCCCTTGACGCCGAATTCATAATCTTCACGCGGCAGCATCTTTCCGCTCTGGACAAGTTTCATTGTCTGTTCCGAGTAATAAACATCGTATTTTTCATCAGGAGTACGCGGCTCTTCAGAGATTACTTGAAGCGCGGCTTGTTGATTTGGAGTGCCATCTTTATCTCTTGGCGTATTGGCGGTAATCCGGTGTTCGGGCAAAAGTTGACCATTAATAAAAACTTGATTGTTGCGAAATTCGACCGTATCGCCCGGCAGTCCGATGACTCTTTTAACGTAATTGACCTGATAAGGAATAATTCCGCGCGACTTGTCGTTTTGCGGATGAACTTTGTTGCCCGGATATTTGAAAACGATAATATCGCCGCGCTCAATTTCGCGTTGCGGCATAAACGGCAAAGGCTTGCCGCCCGGGGCGAAGATGAATTTGTTGACCAGCAGATAATCGCCGATCAGAATCGTGTTTTGCATCGAACCGGTCGGAACGGTGACGGCTTGCAGAACAAATGTCATTCCAAAAATTGCCATCACCAACGTGACCACGAATGACTCAAAATATTCGCGAACGACCGATTTCGGCGGTCCCAACGGTTTTTCTTTGGGTATTTCTTTTTCGTCTTTACTCATAATTTCAAAAAATTGTATTTGTTACGCCCTGAGCCGTGAATTCGTTTCACAATATTTCGGTTCGCGAACAAATTGAAACCGCCTATTTGCGAAGTGATCTCACGGCTGAATGAAGGCCGAGAAGCAACTTAACTTCAAGAATAAAGCAAATCAAACAATTTGTCCTGCTTCGGGCAGATTTTGCTCCCTCAGTTCTTGCAAGGCTAGATTGGCCGCCATCATTTCGGCTTGTTTGATCGAGTTGCCCTGGCCGCTCACCGTGCCGCCGTTCCACTTTGCCTCGACAAAAAAAGTTCGTTGATGCGGCGGGCCTTCGGTCTTGATCACTTTGTACGTCGGCGCCGCAAGTTTATTTGCCTGAAGTGTTTCCTGTAATAAAGTTTTGTAATCTATCGAGCTGCGCGGCGTCGCATGGCGCAGTTCTTCCGAGAATATCCGATTGACAAAATTGCGTGCCGAAACATAACCGCTGTCAAAAAAAATCGCTGCGAGGATAGCTTCGAATGTATCGGCCAGCAGCGCCTGTTTATGTCTTCCGCCGGTTTTTTCCTCGCCCCGGCCGACGCGCATAAACTCGCCAAGTTTGAGATTTGTTGCCAGTTTGGCAAGCGTTTCGGTGCTCACCAGATGATGTTTCATCAATGTCAGATCGCCTTCGGTCGCTGCCGGATTTGTCAGATAAAGCTGTTCGGCGATCGCTAATCCGAGCACTGAATCGCCGACAAACTCAAACGATTCGTTTTGCAGTTCGCGGACCTTTTCGTCTTCGCCGTCGGGTAATTTTTCGTGAGCCCACGAACGATGGGTGACGGCGCGTTCGAGCAATTCGATATCCTGAAATTTATAGCCGAGCGCGTGTTCGAGTTTTGCGAGAATTTTTGACATCAAACGCTCATTTTAATGAAAAAACCTACAAAAAAGAAAGCCGAACGCCTTGATTTTTGCGTTTGGCTTTCTTTTTTAGAATTAACCGCGGAAAATTAACGATTTCCTTTTTTCTTGGTGACCGGTTTTTTAACCGTCGTTCCGGTCGTCGTTGAAGTTGTCGGCTTCGTCGTCGTCGGTTTTGTAGTTGCCGGTTTGGTGGTCGTTGGCTTAGTGGTAGTCGGCGTTGTCGTCGTGGTCGTGGTGGTCGTCGGTTTCACCTCTTCAATAACCGGCGTGACTTCAGTTGACGGATCCGGCATCGTTTGTTGTTTAGCCAGCAAATCCGAAATATATTTGTCCAAATCCGGCGTTGGCGCAGTCGCCGCAATGTTGAACCGGAATTTATAAAGGTCGGTCACCAAACTCCTGAGATTCGTTTTATATTCAGGTTTTGTTGTTGCATCTGCCGCTGCCAATTTAATGGCTCTGCCATAAGCGTCAATTCCGCGGTCAGCATAACCTCTTGCCAATGCAATAACGGCTTTGCTTTCCTCATTATCAGTGTTGTTGTTGGCAGCCCGAAGCATCCGATATTTTTCGTCAAGTTTAGCGGCTTCGCCAAAATAATATTTGCCGAACATTTCAGGAATCATCGGGTCAACTTTGTTTTCTCCCGTAAACTGCGTTGCCTTGTAAAAATATGGAAGAGCTTCTTTTTTCTTGGCCGGGTCTGTTGTTCCCAAACGGTAATAATTGATATACCCGATGATATAGTTCATCCATCCGAGCGCATTTGATTTGCCGTCAGGATATGCCTTTGTTTTGAACGGGGCAAACACACCGAAATTTCCGGTTTGTGATCCGGTCCCGCCTTCCATTTTCTGCATCGCCGTTTTCGCGAAGCTCAGCGTATCATTGTTGTAAGTGTCAACTTTCGCAAGAGTTTGATCAAAACTTATTGAGACCATTGTGAGCATTATGTCAAGCGCCAGCGGTGCCGGCGTGTTTGCCTGATCGGCAATGATTTCTTTGCTGACGCTAATGAATTGGCTCCAGTTTTTGGTTTTATAGGTTGAATCATAAAGTGCGTTGCGTTTGCAAACCTTGACATCGTTCTCCAGAATAGGAATCTGCTTCTTAACGTAATCAATAATTTCTTTATTCAATTCGTCATTGCCAAATTTTTCGACAATTTGTTTACCGGTGGCAATTGACATTTCTTTTTTAGCACAATCGCCTTTTTTCTCTGCTTTGAATTTTTCAAAACAGGCGGCCAGATCAGCACATTCTTGTTCCTGGGCAATGCCCGATAAAACTCCGATCGCTGTTATGAAAATGCCGAGTACCAAAACTCTAAATAAGGTTTTCATTAAATTAATATCCTCCAAAGCGCGTTAATTCTTAAAATTTGTTGGCAAACCGAAAACTTATGAAAGTTTCAACGATTCGGAAAACAAACCGACGAATGTCACGATTCCGAAAACGACGAAGAAACCCGAACAAAAACAGCCGCCTTTGTTTCCAA
>JANLTD010000259.1:0-1744 GCA_031362765.1 Acidobacteriota bacterium
CATCCGCACAGGTTTTCGTTGTGTGCAGGATGTGAAATAAAAGATCAGAGTCCCGCCTTCAGGCGGCCTATGTTCGATACTGAAAAATGCTCTTTGAAGAATAAATACCGCAATAAAAATAAGAACCGTCAATGCCGGATCTATTTTTCAAAGAATATTAGGCGAGACTCTTGGAGGGGTTGTTTTTCATAAATATTGAAAATTTGTAAAAACGCGGGCGCAGAGCAACCCTTCCTGACCTTAAAATAGGTGTAAGTTGATTGGTTAACCTTGAACTTCTTTCAGGCTGAAAGTTAAAAAGAACCCGATAAAACCAATTTCAGGTCTGGAAGGTGCGCTCTGCGCCCGCATTTCTCAAAATGTAAATTCTTAACTTTGAGACATAATCTGTAACTTGTAAACAGTCAGTAAAAAGCTAGAGATTAATATCTATGCAAAAAGAGCGGGCGAGAGGGCAAACCCTTCCAGATCTGAAATTGGTTTTTCAGTTTTTTTTAACCTTTAATTTAAGAAACGATGAAAGTTTAACAATCAATGAACATTAAATTTCAGGTCTGGAAGGGTTGTTTTACGCCCGCATTTGTCAAAATGTGAATTCCTAACTTTGAGACATAACCTGTAACTTTTGAATTTTGATTGACTTGAAACTAAATAGCCTGTAAAATTCCGGAAAATCTGTTGAACAAATTGGAGATAAACAAATGATCAAAAGTAGTATTCACGTTTTAATCACGGCGGTGATTTTTTTGCTTTGCGGCGTAAACACGGCTTTCGCCCAATGCGGTGCGGATGGAAAACCGCCTTGCAACCCGACACCGAAGAAAACAACTCCGAAAAAGACAACAACGAAAACGACCACGAAAAAGCCGCCGACGACTGTTTCCCAAACGCAACCTAAATTTGTTGCCAGTGCGCCTGAGATTGAAATGGTTAAAATTCCGAGCGGCAGTTTTATGATGGGTTCGGAGAATGGCAGCAAGGATGAAAAACCCGCGCATCGCGTCAATATCAGCAAAAGTTTTTATATGGGCAAGTATGAAGTGACGCAGGCGCAGTGGAAATCGGTGATGGGGAATAATCCGAGTAGTGCTTCAAATTGCGGTGGGAATTGTCCGGTTAACATAGTTAGTTGGGACGATGTGCAAGGGTTCATTCGCAAATTAAACGATCTTCAAAAAAAATATAAATATCGTTTGCCGACGGAAGCGGAATGGGAATATGCGTGTCGGGCAGGCACGACAGGCGACTACGCCGGTGATTTGGATTCGATGGCATGGTATTTTCTAAACGCCGGCGGCGAAACACATCCGGTCGGTCAGAAATCGCCGAATGATTTTGGGTTATATGATATGCACGGAAACGTCGCGGAATGGTGTGAGGATCGGTATGGAAATTATTCAAGCGAGACAGTAACAGACCCGACGGGAGCGGCAGAAGGCTCATTTCGGGTGTATCGCGGTGGCGGTTGGTACGCCAACGGTGGGTTCTTGCGTTCCGCGAATCGTAACAGCATCGAGTCAACGCATTCTAGCGGCGACTTGGGCTTTCGTCTTATCAGAGATTAGTCGCCCTTTAGCTCTTTTACGCTTTTGTCCTTTGCCAAAATTTTGAGAGGCTTGGAGAAAGCCGCTTCCGAAGCGATAGCCGGAAAAGCGGCTTGCTTCAAGCCGGAGTTAAAAGAGAAAGGTGACAAGATAAAAGTGGAGAAACGAACCGCCGGGCAAACGGCTCAAAAATTTTAAAA
>JANLTD010000402.1:0-2298 GCA_031362765.1 Acidobacteriota bacterium
CACAGCTATTCGATTTGCTTGCTAAATGTGACGAACCGATTAAGGGCGGCGGCAGGTTCAGAGACCGCAAACACTTGAAATTGCCATTGATTGCATCGCACGAGCTAGGTTGCCGAGTAGGTGAATTGAAAGACGCAAAGCGGTCGGATATTCTGTATATTGACCACGAGGAAAAGTGCGGCGTCATTCGGATGCGGAACAACAAAGCATCAAACTTGAAAGGTCGTGACATCTTTAAAGACGTGCCTTTTGGAGAGTTGTTATACGATGAAATTATGGCAAACGGAGTCTTGGACTTAGCTCATGATGCTATCGCAATCATGCGTTATCCGTATTATAAGACCGCTTGGAATACGCTCCGCGATATGGCAGGGCTTAGTGATATACACTGGCACGATTTAAGGGCAGTGAATGCCACCAAACGCAAGCAATCGGGTCAGGATTTACCAACCATACAGGAACAAATCGGACACGAAAAAGACTCATCCATAACGGAAGACCGATACTTTAGAGAACTGGTCGGGACAATCAAAGAATATAACGACTATATGAAATACAAACGACAACAATCCACAAAAGAAACGGATGACGTTCTAAACGCGGAAACTTTGGTTTAACCGTTAATTAAATTTGAATACGAAGCCGCTTCTAATGAGCGGCTTTTTTCATTTGCGGGTCATACATTGGCGCCTGGATCTGCGATCAGTTTTCTATTTCGTGATGATTGTTGTAATTTATACGCAAAGTTTTTTTCGCACACAACTAGAAACTTTTGATAGTGATTAGGACAATTACACTTAAGGAAGACAAAAAATATGCCGTTTAATACATGCCGATTTTGTGGTGAAAGCGAAGTGCCTATACATGCTGATTTTTGCATAGCTTGCGGTCAACCGATTCATTCTACACCGCAATCTGAATTGAATCTCCTATCGATTCCAACCTCGAATAACCGCCTCAAATACATATTCGGCGGTATTCTTGTCGTATCGCTTTCTCTTTTTTTGCTTGTGTATTTCCAGGGTAAGGTTAGGGTTGAGCAAACAAATGCTACAGCAACTGCTAATGAACACGAAGCATTTGTAAAAGCGATGGCTGACCTTGATAAAACAGATAAAATTTTGACTACTAAAGACGCATTATTGAAGATGCCCGTGAAGAACAGTATTGCTATTGGTCCGCTAACTATGACTTTTGGACCATTTGTCCAAGCGAAAGAATTTGAATTCGGCAGGTATCGCGGTGAATCTCACATGCGTACCGCTGAAAGAGGAGAGAAATACTTAACCGCGAATGTCGATATCGCGTCAAAAGACAAAAACCCCAGTTTTCCATGCCTCTATTTATTTAAGTACTCAAATGGCGGGTTGTACAGTCTCGGCACTTTTTATTACGAATTCTACCGTTGGGAAAGTTTTGCTACTTATCTCGGGAATTATCATGACAACAGCAACGATTTTGCTTACACAGAGAAAATCAAATTTTCGGTGGGCGTCGCGGAAGATGAAGAAACATTGAGGAACAATGCCATTTTGGTGTTACTTAAAAGAGAAAATATAATTTCACGCTCGGAAGAGGAATCTAGGGAGCCTCCAGTGCGGTACGCGGGTTACGAATGTATCGGTTCAACTGAAAATTCGTTGGATAAGTATGAAGTGGTCACGATAATGAATAAAGAAAAATTAAGATGATTAAGAATCGCTTGCTAGTCTTAACAAACATAGAAATCAAACTAACACGCCAACTGATAGCTGAAAAGAGCACCCGGCGCCAGCAAACGCGATTGTGGGCATATTCTGACGGCTAATCATTTCGTATGAGGGGATACCGGGAGCTCAAACTAGCTAGGGTCGAACTCGATAATGGTTTGGATTTAAAGACCGTTGACGATGACGGAAGTGGAATGACCTCTTCAAACCGTCTGCGGATAGTTTCAATGTCGTTAATCATGTAACCCGCCTTTTCTAGTTTCTTAAATGCGATTTCCGCAGATAACCAAAATTTTGTTTGCACATCGCGGTCGTGAATCTGGTTGGAACGAATTGTGGGATATGTCCACTCTGCCTTCCAATTTGGCACTCCCGCAAAGTTTCGGAACGGGTGGACTATGTGAATCACTATCGAATGATAACCCGCTTTTCTCTTAATCTTTAAAATCTTGCTTGATATTTTTTTACTCATAATTTGTTTCTGCTTGTTGCGGCTTTTTGGCTAGATTGTTTTTTATTGTACTTGCGAATTCTTGCTGTTGCTCGGATAGTACTTCATCGGGAACTGCCGCCGGAATCCAGACGAACG
>JANLTD010000265.1:0-1840 GCA_031362765.1 Acidobacteriota bacterium
GACGTTATTCTCAACAGCCGGATTCTTCTAAGTGTATTACGTCATGAGAAATTGTCCGGCTGACGGGCGATAAACTCCCGGCGTATCAATGCCGTCACCGTTCCAATCTCCCGCGATTGGCAAATCTCCGGCTTGACCGAAATTGATAGTCGTCGCACCCAACGGCGCAGGGAAAACGAAAAGCGGGAAATTTGCATTACGAACTTTCCAAACGCCGTTGGTAAATGAGCCGATGGTGTCAGTTCCGTCGCCGTTCCAATCGCCCGAAACGCCTTTTTGTCCTGAAAGTTGGGCGGTCAGCGTTGCATTTTGAGCAACAACATTTGTGGTTGATTGCGTCAGAATAAAGGTCGTTGCAGGACGAAAAACACCGACCGAATCGGTGCGCGTGTCGAGAATTTTGGCGACAAATCCGTCAGCGTTCGCCGCGCTCGCGTTTGAAGTCGCTTTAATCGGCACGTTCGGCGCAAACGCGGTCGTCGTCAAGTTGTTTGATTCGGTGTTTCCGCCGATCAAAATACTTGAACCGTTGAGCGCGATTCCGAAACCGCGATCATTGCCTGTGCCGCCGAAAAAGGTTGACGAAATTATGCCCGCGCCGAAACGAAATTTCGTCACAAAAACATCGCGTCCACCTTGATGCGTGTTTTGAAACGCTCCTAAAAGGGGGAAATCGGTTGAGCGGGTTTGTCCGATAACGTAAATATTATCGCCCGCGCCGACGGTGATATTGTCGCATTGGTCTTGGTCTGCGCCGCCCAAAAACGTTGAATTTGTGAGTGCGCCAGTTGAAGAATATTGCGTAACGAAACATTCGTTAATTTGATTTGTCGAATCAATCGGATTGAGGAGCGGAAAATTAAACGAACCCGTTACGCCCGTAACGAAAACGTTGCCTGATGGTGAAACGTCTATCCCGTAACCTTCTTCGGTTCCGCTGCCGCCGAGATATGTTGAAAACAGCACCGAAGCATCGCCACTCAAGGTCGGTTTAAATTTGATCAGAAATGCGTCAACTTGGAATGTTCCGCTGCCGTTGCCGGAGGTCGGTTGCGCCGCATTTTTGACGGGGAAATTATTTTTACTGCTGGTCCAACCCGTGATATAAGCATTGTTGGCAGAATCTAGTGCAACTGCGTTAGCTTCTTCTAAAACAGTTCCGCCGAAACAGGATGAATATTGAATATCACTTCCGGCGGCGTTCAATACGGCAAGAAATCCATCTGATGAATTGAAGCCGAAACCCGCACCGCAACCTTGAAATTCATTTTTTTTCGGAAAAGTTAATCCTGACCAAGTCTCGCCGACGGCATACACTTTTCCGGCGGAATCTACGGCAACATCTAAAACGCGCTCAAACTGTGTGCCGCCGTAATAAGTTACATAAACGCTGTTGCCGCTTGAATTTAATTTGGCAATGAAGGCATCGCTTTGGGTCGGATCTTTGACTGTGCTGAAAGCTCCGGACGTGGTCGGGAAACCGTTGGTTGCTTCGCCGCCGACATAGACGTTACCGCTTGCGTCAACCGCGATTCCGTGACCAAAATCGTCATTGTTGCCTTCTAAAATCGTCGTGTAGAGAAGCTGTGAACCGGTCGGATCAATCTTCGCAACAAAAACGCCTGTTCCGTCATTTGAAATTCGCGTGTCGCCGTGAAAATTGAGTGATGAAGTTTCGCCGACAAAGTAAGCATTGCCCGCCGCGTCAGCCGCAATGTCATTGACGGAATCGAAAGCCGTGCCGCCAAGATAGGTTGAATAAAGCAAAACCGGGTCAATCGTGAGCGTGGTTGATTTGTCATAATCGCCGAGCGCGAAACCGATTTGCGATTTGCGATTT
>JANLTD010000328.1:0-5993 GCA_031362765.1 Acidobacteriota bacterium
AAACTCGGCGTTTCAACCTGAATGCGCGGAGCGTGTGGTGTCGGGTCCCGGCATCAGGAAAAAAATAAATCAAATGTGAATGATGACGAATGAAATAAGCAAAAGACAGAAAGTAAAAGGAAATAATGCAAATGAAATTAAGTTCAAAATCAATTATTGTCTTGTTGTTTTCGGCATTTATGCTGACTAGCGCTTCGTTTGGTCAAAAAACTGACTCGAAGATTCTTGTTTCAACTGATTGGTTAGCCAAAAATCCGGGCAAGGTCGTCGTTCTGCACGTTGCCGCGAAACGCGAACATTACGAGGCGGGACACATTCCAAACGCGCGTTTTTTGGCTTTCGGCGAAATCACCGCAACTCGTGACGGCGTTCCCAATGAACTTGCTTCGGCAGAAAATCTGCAAAGAGTTTTTGCCAAAATCGGGATTGGAAATACAAAGAAAATTGTGATTTACGGCGATTTGAATGGATTACTTGCGGCTCGTACTTTTTTTACGCTCGATTATCTCGGGCAAGGAAATCGAATTGCGGTCCTCGATGGCGGTCTGGAAAAATGGAAGGCTGAAAAACGCGAAGTTTCGTCCCAAAATGTCGAGCCGGCGGGTGAGATCTTTACTCCCCGAATCAATCCGCAAACGGTTATTTCAATTGATACGGTGCGGGATGTTTCGTGGTCGCTTGTCAGCCAAAATTCGACTGGCTTTGTCTTGATTGACGCCCGCCCGAAAGAAGAATACACGGGCGAAAAATCGGGCGACGGCGTTATCAGAGCCGGACATATTCCGGGTGCTTCGAGTGTTTTCTGGCTTCAAAATAATATTGTTTCCCGTGAAAACCCGATCATGAAGCCCGCAAAAGAATTGCGCGAAACCTATCGCAATGCGGGCGTTACGGCTGACAAAACGGTTGTCGTTTACTGCCGGACAGGCGTTCAGGCTTCTCATACGTATTTTACGCTTCGTTATCTGGGCTACGACGTGGTGATGTATGACGGCTCGTTTTTTGAATGGAATAAGCAATTTGACACGCAGGTTGTAACCGGGGATAAAAGCTATTAATGCGAATCAGTAGTTGAAATAAATGTTGAAATAACCCGGGTTTTTCTCTGCGGTCTCTGCGCCTCTGCGTGAAATACTTTCTCACGCCGCAGGCGCAAAGAACGCAGAGAGTGAAGCACAAAGTCACCGGCAAATTATTTCAACTGCTGATTCGCTTTTAAAATATAAAGACAAATCCGAAAACGAAAAACTTGAAATGCTCGGATTTTATTCGCCGAAACACAAAGGCGTATTCACGCATCACACGCGCACGACGCATATTCACGCGACCAACAAGAAAAAATCGTTTATCGGTCACGTTGACGATCTGGAATTAGGCGAAAAAGTCATATTATTTCTGCCGGTTCAACAAATTTACGTGAGAAAAAGAAATGAATAAAAAGACACACTGGGAAACAGTTTATGAAACAAAATCCGACCGCGAAGTCAGTTGGTTTCGTGAACATCTGGACAATTCCTTACGGATGATCTTAAACACGAAGGTCGGCAAAGAAGCGGCAATTATTGATGTCGGCGGCGGAAGTTCGACCTTGGTTGACGATTTGTTAAAAAATGGTTTCGCCGACCTTTCGGTTTTGGATATTTCGGCGGCGGCTCTCCAGAAAAGCCGCGCGCGTTTAGGCACAAATGCCGACAAAATCGAATGGATCGAAGCCGATATAACGGAAGTTTCATTGCCCGAAAATCATTACGATGTTTGGCACGACCGCGCCGTTTTTCATTTTTTGACGGATGAAGATGACCGCCAAAAATATGTCAGACTCGTGATGCGCTCGTTAAAAGTCGGCGGACATATTATCGTCGCTTCGTTTGGTCTCGATGGACCGAAAAAATGCAGCGGATTGGATGTTGTGCAATACTCGCCCGATTCGATGCTCAATGAATTCGGCGATGAATTCAAACTCGTCAGCAGTTTCAACGAAACGCACGAAACGCCTTTTGATACGACCCAGGAATTTATTTACTGCTATTGCCGAAAGTTGAAATAATTATGAAAAACTAAGAAACACCGACAACAAAACACTCTTACGGCTACCAACGCAAACTCGAAATTCCTCTTTCGGAAGCCGTGAAGCTGACAATCGAAGCACTTAAAAATGAGGGTTTTGGCGTTCTGACCGAAATCAATATGAAAGAAAAGTTGAAAGAAAAACTTGATGTTGATTTCCGCAATTATTTGATTTTGGGAGCGTGCAATCCATCGCTTGCATATCAGGCGTTGCAGGAAGAACTAGTTGTTTAAGAACAAGATTCAGGGTTCGGTTGTCGCCGCGATCGATGCAAAAAAAAATGCTCTCGGTCGCTGAGAATCCGAAACTCGGGTGTTGCCGAATCGGTCAATGAAAAGTTAAGACGGGCAATCGGCAATGTCTGAAAGCGGGTCGTCAAAAAGTCGCCGCGATAGTTGTAACGCACGGCAATCGAATGGTGAAAGGATTTAACCGCTTTTATCATTTACGGGGCGCTGGGCCAATGGTTGAAGGCTTGAATTCTTAGGAGCATAATAAAAGTGCATCGCTATAAAAACAGAGGAGGAAAAATTATGTTTGACCCAAGCAGCAAGATTCAGGATTTTTTGGTTTTTGGCGAATTTGGTGATGTCAATCCTTCGATCACCGATTCTTCGACATATACTTTCACAACTCCTGAGCGAATGGAAGAGCTTTTTGAACACGAGATCGAAGGCTGTTTTCTTTATTCGCGGCATTGGAATCCGACGAATAAATATCTGGCAAACGCGCTCGCACGGATGGAAGACAGCCAATCGGCGCAGGTTTCAGCATCGGGAATGGGAGCAATCAGTTCGACCCTTTTGCAGCTTTGTGATACGGGGACGGAAATCATTTCGGCGCATACGATCTACGGCGGAACTTATGCTTTTTTGAAAAACTTTCTGCCGCGTTTCGGAATCAAGGTTCATTTCGTTGATATTCAAAATTTGGATGAAATTGCCAGCAAGATCAATGACCAGACGCGCGTCATTTATTGCGAATCAATCAGCAATCCGCTGCTCGAGATCGCCGATATTCCGCGCCTTTCGGCACTTGCCAAGGCAAATGATCTGAAGCTGATCGTTGATAATACTTTCAGCCCGCTGATCTTATCGCCGATTCGCCTCGGCGCGGATATCGTCGTTCACAGTCTGACGAAATTTATCAACGGCACGAGCGATTGTGTGGCGGGCGCGGTTTGCGCAAGCGACGAATTCATACACAAGCTGACCGACATCAATTCAGGCGCGGCAATGCTTTTAGGTCCGGTTTTGGACAGCACACGCGCCGCGAGCATCTTGAAAAATCTGCATTCGCTTCACTTGCGGATGCGTCAGCACAGCCAAAACGCGCAATTCTTGGCCGAAAATTTCCAACAGCTCGGTCTCAAGGTTTTTTATCCCGGACTGCCCGCGCATCCGCAGCACGAACTTCTTAAATCTTTGATGAACCAAGGTTACGGCTTCGGCGGAATGCTCGCGCTCGACGTCGAAAATCTCGCAACTGCCAACCGACTGATGACGCGGATGCAGGAAGAAAAAGTCGGCTATCTGGCAGTCAGTCTCGGTTACTTTAAAACGCTTTTCAGCCCGCCGGGACACAGCACTTCGTCGGAAATCCCGAAACAAGAACGCGACGAAATGGGCTTGAGCGAGGGTTTGATTCGATTTTCGATCGGGTTGGATAACGACATCAATCATACATTTGAGCGAATCAAAAAATGTATGCGTGATTTGGCGATCATTTAAGAGAAAAAGGTTGAATGGGGATTGTTTTTTTTCAATATCGAAAATTGACAACAACGCGGGCGCAAAGCAACCCGTCGAGACCTCAAATTAGTTGTCAATTGATTGATAATCTTTCATCTTTCTCAAATTAAAGGTAAAAAAGACTTGATAAAACCATAAACAGGTCTGGAAGGGTTGCTTCGCGCCCGCTCAAGTCAAAACATATTCAATTCAAAAAAAAGTAATCCCCATTCAAGAGAAAAAGGTTAAGCAGGTGAGCATAAGTTTTGCGACATTTTGCTCTTCGTTCAGAGTCCACGCTTCAGCGTGTTTCCGCGAGGCGCAAGCGCGGCGGAAACTCAAACTAAAGTTTGGACTCTGAACGAAGCAAAATACTTGATTACTTATGCTCACCTGCTTCGTTCTACGCGTGTCAGATTAAAAAAACTATCCGCTAATCGCACGCGCAAACACTAATTAAAACCATCAATTCGGCGTTTTTTTCGTGTGTGCGCGTGTTTGCGCGTGGACAGTTTTTCATGTAAACTTCCCAACTCATTTAATCTGACACGCGGAGAATTAATGTCTGTTGTAATTAGCGACCGGATAGTCGCCGTTTGCTCCGAACGGAACACTGAATGCGCCGCTCGTCGAACCCAGAGCCCAGAAAGCGCTTGCTCCGGGCGTCGCGCTCGGTCGCCAGATAGCGACGTCCGTTTTGCCGTCGCCGTCATAATCACCCTGCGCCGTGAAATCTGTTGCCGAAGCGCCGAAAACTGCCGTCGGTGCGCCGCTGATCGTTCCCGTCGAACTCGGTCGGACATACCAGTTGAGTTGTCCGGCGGAGCCTCTGTAAACCGCAATATCGGTTTTGCCGTCGCCGTCATAATCGCCCGGCACGATAACATCGGTCGGAGTTCCGAAGACCACCGAATTAAATCCGGCAGTGGTTTGAAGCATCCAGAAACGAGCTTGTCCGCCGCCGTTGTTGCGTTGAATCACAAAGTCGTTTTTGCCGTCGCCGTCATAATCGCCCGGTGCCGGAAAATCGCCGTTTTGTCCCCACGGAACAAATGTCACGTTGCCTGACGGGTTACTCAAAGAACCGCGATAATACCAGGTACTCGGATCTCCCGAATTGGCACCGGCACGATAAACCGCCGGATCGGCTTTGCCATCACCGTCGTAATCGTCGACCACCGAAGGATCGTCGCCCGTTTGTCCGAAACGTTCGATGCGCAAAGTATTGGTTGCGCTCTGCAAAATATAAAAGGCAGCAACGGTCGGCGCGCCCCCTCGCCAGATGGCGATGTCGGATTTATTGTCGCCGTCAAAGTCAACCGGCGTATAGGAATCGCCATTAAGTCCCCATTGGGAAGCATATGTTGTTCCCGGTCCGTTGAGATTGACAAACCAGGTTATCTGACCGGTCGGACCGCCGCCCGTATTGCGAACAACCGCAAAATCGGTTTTGCCGTCGCCGTTGAAATCAACGACATGCTGGGTCGGTGCGACGGCTGCGCACGGCGCGGCGGCGGTCATCGTGTTACGCGGTACCGGTGCTGTCAAAACGTCGAAATCGGCGTTGTTGTTGTCAGTTTCCGTGCAACCCGCAGTTTTGCGGACATTTCCTTGGGTTGCCGTCAACGCCGCGCCAGCATTGGTCGAAGCGCCGCCTTCCGCATTGTTCGCTGTTCCCCACGCGACCAGATCAATAATTCCGGCGTTAGGTAATGTGCATGGCGTCGCTGTTGCGCCACAAGAATTTGCGGCTAAACCGTTGGTCAGGGCAACCTTTCCGTTTGTTCCCGACATACTCAAGTTTGTTGTCGTCGCATCTGCCGTTACCGGAAAAACGACACCACCGGTGCCGGCAGTTGAAAGTTGGACCAAATAATATTGACCGGGATTAAGGCTGACTGCCGGCAAGGCAAAAATATTTGTTGCGCTACTGCCGAACTGCCCGGTTGCCGAACCATACATTAACGATAAGCCGCTCAGTGATTGCGAACTGCCTGAAATATTTTTGAGCTCGACATAATCGAACATATAAGTTCCTGTCGTTCCGCCGCCGCCGCCATATGCTTGACTGATGACGATCGTCGTCGAAAGTAATTGCGATTGATTGTCGCCTTTACCGGTTTTTTCTGCCGATACAGAATTAATAAAGATCACGCTCGTGATCACTGCTAAGATAGCGAAAAAGCCTAAAGCAA
>JANLTD010000330.1:0-4104 GCA_031362765.1 Acidobacteriota bacterium
TGTGGAAAACTTTTCTGGAGACAAATGTTTATTGACTAATCGGCAAAATAGTAGCAAACTTATCCTTGCAAACGACTAAGCACATTATGAGTTTTAGCAAAGAAAGCGCAGTTGAGAGGGCAAAAAAAGATCTGGCACAACGCGTTGGCATCGCGGAAAGCGAAATAACCGCTTCCACGAGTGACGCCGACTTTCCGGATATGTCTTTGGGCGCGCCTGAAAACGGCGAAATGTCAGCGCAAATGATTTCGAGCGGTTGGCGCATAAATTTGCGTGCGAACGGCAAAAGTTATGAATATCGCGCCGACAAATATCAGCTTCGCCTTCGCGGATTTAAAGGAACAAATTACATTATCGAATCGTGAG
The DNA here is from genome assembly GCA_031362765.1 of Acidobacteriota bacterium. GTDB lineage: Bacteria > Acidobacteriota > Blastocatellia > Pyrinomonadales > Pyrinomonadaceae > JAFDVJ01. Next base: position 367 of record JANLTD010000330.1, read on the forward strand.
ATAAGTTTTGAGTCCCTGCACAAGCCAGGCTTTTTTAAGAGCCGACTAAAAGCGGAGACTCGAAATTTTTTGGAGTAAAAAAATGAATCGTAATAATATTTGGATACATATTTGCATCGCCGTTGTTTTGATCACAATGGCAGCGGTCTGGGGACAGATCAGACGTTGGCAGATCAGGACAGCTGATTTGACGCCAATAGCAGCGAAACCGGCATCGAAACCGATTGCACCGAAGCGTTCAAGCAGCGAAAAGGAACCTGAGGTTTTGGTTAAGTTTCGCCCGAATGTGAGTTTAGCGGACATCAAAAAAGTTACCGAAAAAAATAACGACCGGATCGAAGATGAAATTGAAACGGTCAAAGGTTTGTACTCGATTGACGATCTGGATAACGCTGACGCAACCAAAGTTGCCGATCAATATTCGCAAATGAGCGATCTGGTTCTTTATGCCGAGCCGAATTTTCAAATCAAATTAGACGATCCCGCGAATAATTCCTCGCCCTTGAGTCCCTTGAACACCGGAAATCTGCAAATGAATGACGGTTCGCCCAATGACCCGATGTTTGAAGAGCAATGGGCGTTGAATAATACAGGGCAAAACGGGGGCAAGGAAAAAGCGCACATTGACGCGATCAAAGCGTGGCAGAAAATAACCGGAAGCAAAAAGATCGTCGTCGCGGTGCTTGACACTGGTGTTGATTACACGCACCAGGATCTTATTTCAAATATTTGGTTTCGTCCCGCAACGGTTCCGCAATACAAAGATGACGAACTCGGAACATTTAACGACGAACACGGCTTTAACTCCGCCGAAAACGAAAGCGACCCGATGGACGATAACGGACACGGAACGCATTGCGCGGGAATTATCGGCGCGGAAGGCAACAATGACGAAGGCATCGCCGGAATCAACTGGAATGTCCAGATCATGCCGCTCAAATTTTTGGGACGCGGTGGATTTGGCTCGACAAAAGACGCGATCGAATCCATCAACTATGCCATTGACCGCAAACAAAAAGGCGTGAATGTCCGTGTGATCAGCGCAAGTTGGGGTTCAACGCAATATTCAAAAGCATTGGAAGACACGATTCGCGCCGCCGGAGAAGCCGGAATTTTGTTTGTTGCGGCTGCCGGAAACGACGGTACAAGCAATGATAAAAGACCGCATTATCCGTCAAATTACGATTCACCGAATGTCATCAGCGTCGCGGCTTTGGACAGAAACGACCAGCTTGCTTCATTTTCGAATTTCGGTGTAAAAACCGTTCAGATCGCCGCGCCGGGCAAAGATATTCTTTCGACTTGGCTCAGCGAGCAATATCGCGAAGCTTCGGGAACTTCGATGGCAACGCCGTATGTTTCGGGAGTCGCCGGATTGGTTTTAGCGGCCGAGCCTGATCTTTCGGTCGCCAAACTTCGCGAACGGCTTTTGAAATCGGTCGATAAAATTGATTCGCTGAGCGGCAAGATCGAAAGCGGCGGACGGCTTAATGCGGCCAAAGCATTGGGCAATTAGCAGTTAAAAAAAAATAAAATTTTTCAGACCGCGAATTCGTTCGCGGTTTTTTGTTGGACGATAAGTACTGTGTAAAATATATTTCTTGATATTTTTGACCTGCCCAATAATTGATTTTCGCCTTGCAATAATTATTTGAGATTTAAAATTTGAAATTTCAAAAATAATTTACAGAGTCTAAGTTTCATGAAATCAGCTAAAAGCGATTGGCTGATTTTGAATGTGAGACCAAGTTGCGCAATAAAAAAGCCACAGCGATCAGCCCTAATCTAATAGCTGTCAGCTGATAGCCGATCTATTATTTAATTTTTAGCCTCATTTATTGATTAGTCTTCGTCTTATGCGCAACCTCATTTTTCAAAGCAATGCAGGTAATATGTTTCCAAAATCTCGATTTAAAATCTTCCGATTGACATTGAATAAAGCCAAAAACCAAAGACCAAAGACCAAAGACCTGATCAACGACGATCTATCTTTCAACATTCTGCGTCAAGCGGTTAACCATTTGGAACATCGCTGTAACCAAATTGGTTTTAACCCAAACCGATAACGCTCAGTGTCGCAAGACTAAACTATTATATAAAAACAACTTAGCAGACTAATGATTTTCCCGGAGGAGAATGGCACACGTTTTGCTTTTCAGTCGGCTGAGGCCACGCGAAAGATTCCGAAAGGAAACTAGACGATCGTTGCCGGACACTTTCGACAAGGAGAAATAAAATGAATCGTTTTAAGAATATAATAACAGTTTTTGCTTTTTCGCTTTTAGTTTTTGGTTTGCCGACACTCGCTTCGGCGCAGTGGCGCGACCGTGACAATAATGATGATGACGATTATGACCGCAACGGCAGAAATGACCGTAATTACGATAATCGCTACCTAAAATCAGCCATTGATCGCTTAAAAGATCAAAGCCGCAGTTTTGACCGCCAGCTTGAACGCGAATTAAAACGTAATCGTAACGATCGCTATAACGACAGTCAGATTCTTCGTCTTTCGGATGATTTCAAAGACGCGGCGGACGAACTGGAGGACAATTTCGGCAACGGACGTAATTTGAATAACACACGAGACGAAGCCCGCCAGGTCTTACAACTCGGTTCGCAGTTTGAAAATGCGCTTTACAGTGCGCGGCTGAACAATAATCTGAAGAATGATTGGGATCAAATTCGACGGGATCTGCGCACGATCGCCGATGCCTACGGCTACCAGAAGAACAACCGCAACAATCGTAACCGTAATGGAAACTGGCGCGACAAAATTCCGTTCCCGCTTCCCTGGTAACTTTTACAAAAACTGATTGTGGCGCGGAAACCAGCGCTACCGAAACCAACTGAAGCCATACTTAAGCGAAAGCCTGAGCCTTAAAACTCAGGCTTTTTCTTTTTGCGTCGAATTGATTTACGATTGACAAATGACAGGAACACTTTATCTCGTCGCGACGCCGATCGGAAATTTGCAGGACATCACCTTTCGCGCTCTCGAAACGCTCCGAACGGTTGATCTGATCGCTTGCGAAGACACGCGTCACTCGCAAAAACTCTTAAATCATTATTCGATAAAAAATCGCCTTGTCAGCTATCACGAACATAACGAAAAGGAGCGCGCCGGGGAATTGGCCGAACTTCTCGCGCAAGGAAAATCTATCGCCATTGTTTCCGATGCAGGAACGCCGGCAATTTGTGATCCGAGTTTTAGGATCGTTGAAAAAGCCAATGAAATCGGTGCCAGCATCATATCGATTCCGGGCGCGGTCGCATTTGTGAATGCCTTGATCGTTTCGGGACTGCCGACCGATTCGGTCTTTTTCGGCGGATTTTTGCCGTCGAAAATGAGTGAACGGATCAGGCGGCTTGAAGAGGTCAAAACGATTCCCGCGACGCTCGTTTTTTACGAAACGCCGCATCGTTTGGGCAAATCCTTGTCGGATTGTTTCGAAGTTTTAGGAAATCGAAAAGCAGCGGTCGCCCGCGAACTCACAAAAATTCACGAAGAAACAATTTGCGGAAATCTGCAGGATCTGGCCGAAAAGTTTTCTATCAACCAAACCAAAGGCGAAATCGTTTTGGTCATCGAACGCGAAAATATCTCAGATCTCAGATCTCAGATCTCAGATACCAAAACAATTTCCGAACGCATCGCCGAACTTGAAAAAGAAGGCCTTGACAACAAAAATGCGCTCAAAAAAGCCGCTAAAGAATTTGGTCTGAGCAAATCTGAAG
>JANLTD010000433.1:0-1783 GCA_031362765.1 Acidobacteriota bacterium
GAAATTCAAGATTGAAACAATCTACGATCTTTCCGCTACCCCATATTATTTGAAAGGCTCAGGGCATGAGGCGTACAGCTTGTTTCCTTGGGTTGTTTCTGATTTCGGTTTAATCGAGGCAATTGAGGCAGGATTAGTTAAGATTCCGTTCCTACCTGACAGTGACAGCACTCAAGAATTGAGCGAACCGATTCTAAGAAATCTATACGAAGAGGTTGTAAAGCGAGATAAAAACGCGTTCCCCAAAAAAGGTCAGCGAACTGCAAAGTCTGAGGCCAAAAAGGAAGGTACAACACTCGCTGTAGAGCCACCTAAACTCCCGTCGCTCGTTCTAGGTGCGATGGATATGTTCTACAACCATTACGATGACTATACGAAAGGTCGTCGCGAAAAATTGGAGAAGGCTGCTAGTCTTTTTTCACCGCCACCCGTTTTTATCGTTGTTTGCAACAACACTTCAGTTTCGAAAGAAGTATATAAATATCTTGCAGGATATGAGTACAAAGACGCCGACGGAAACCGCGTAGTTGCTCACGGGAACAAAGAACAATTCGATAACTTCGATCAATATAACAGGCCCAAAAAGAGGCCGCCAACCCTGCTTATTGACAGTGACGCACTTGAAAATAGTGACCAGATTAATGAGGATTTCAAGAAAATCTTTGATGCAGAAATTGAATCGTTCAAACGCGATTTTATTCGAATCCACGGCCAAGGAAGTGCGGAACAAATCACGGACGCGCAGATTCTTCGTGAGGTAGTAAATACCGTCGGACAGGAAGGCAAACTTGGTGCGCATATTCGTTGTGTCGTGTCTGTCTCAATGTTGACTGAGGGATGGGATGCAAACACGGTTACTCACATCATGGGTATTCGGGCCTTCGGTTCACAACTACTCTGCGAACAGGTCGCAGGGCGTGCATTGCGCCGTATGGACTACTTCTTGCAAGGGTATGATAAAGAGGGCAATCCAACGGATGATAAACGGAAAATTGTGGTCGAAAAGTTTCCGCCTGAATACGCGCACATTATCGGAGTTCCTTTCAAAATGTTCAAAGGCGGAAGCGTTGAACCCCCCGAACCACCGCCAAGGGCCGAGCACATCCGGGCTATGCAGGAACGAGAAGAAGCCCTTGAAATCAGCTTTCCTAATATCATCGGCTATCGGATCGAAAACGGCGCCAAAGAACTGATCGCTGATTTTTCAGGCATCGAAAATTTCGATTTTGACGGTTCTCGATTTCCGATTGATACAACCCTTGCAAGTCCTATCTCGCCTCGTGAAGAAAAGATAGCGGTTAAATCTGTGCTCGAACGACGCGAGAACGAACTTCACTTTCTTCTCACCAAAGAGCTAATCAAATTTCATTTCTCAGACGACGAGGGAAATCCAAACTTTCAGTATTTCGCGCGACTTAAAGAGATCGTTGCAGATTGGTACGCCAATAAAGTGAGGCTTTTGGGTATTCGGGGCGATGAATATAAAAAACTTCTCTTTTTTGAACAGCCCAAACCCATAGTTGACCACATTCGCAGGGGGATCAATCCTCAAGAAAATAACATTAACCATATTCGGCCTGTATTCAATTATTACAACCGGTTTGGATCAACGAAATATGTCAGTGGATTTTCTATCAAACCGACTTACAAGACGAAACTGAGTCACGTAAATTTGGTCGTTGAGGATAGTAATTGGGAAGCTATCGCCGCACAGACACTTGAACAAATAGGTGTAATTAGTTACGTGAAGAACAGCTTTCTTGATTTCAAAATTCCCTATGTG
>JANLTD010000441.1:0-2820 GCA_031362765.1 Acidobacteriota bacterium
ATCTGAATAGAAACCAGCTCCCAATTGAATCGCCCTGCGATAAAGCCCAGGCCCCGTCTCCAACTTTTTTTTCAAAAAATGATGCCTGTACCTCGCCACTTCACCGTACCCGAGCGGGTTCAATGGACTTAGTTCCATGAGCTTCATGGACGCCTTTTCGGCTTCTTCAAATTCGTTGCGCGTTGTCAGGGCGCGCCCGAGCATATAAAGCGCGGTCGGATGTTTCGGGTCGTCCGACAGGGCACGGCGCAGAAGCTGTTCCGATTCGAGAAACTTCTGTTGTGACTGCATGACATCAGCGACAAGGATCATCGTCGGAACATCGGTCGAATATTGAATCGCTTTGCTATACGCCTCGGCTGATTCATTCGATTTTCCGTTGCGGCGCAGCAATCTGCCCAAATGAGCATAAGCCAGCGCAAATTCCGGTTCGATCTGAATCGCTTTCTGGTACGCGTTTTGCGTTTCTTGCGAGATGATCCCGCGAAGTTCGAGTGCAGCACCGAGTTGATCGTGCGCAAATGCGTTAGCCGAATCGATTTGGATCGCCTTGCGCGCCATTTTTTCCGCTTCCGCGTATCTTTCCGAAAGATTATTGCTGACGATCGGCTGCGTCAAAACATAGCTCAGTGCGACATATGCCCCGGAATTATCCGGTTCGAGCAGCATCGCCTGCCGATAAGCCTTTTCGGCTTCTTCCCAACGCTGTTGGTCGGCAAAGATATTGCCGAGTCCATAAACCGCCCGCGAATCTCTCGACTTCAGATTTTGAGCGCGCCGGTACGCGGCTTCGGCTCTGACATAATCCCGTTCGTCGCGTGCCGCATTGCCTTCTTCGACGGATTTTTCAAACATTTCGTCAAAATCTCCGCTGGTCGGCTCGCCGACAGTAATGACGATATTGCTTTGCGGCTGCGGAACCTTCGTCGTGCTTGTTCGTTTGATTTTATTTTGCGAAACGGTTTCACGATTGTTGGTCGTTTTAGCCGTCGTTCGCGGAGTTTTGACCGTTGATTTGGCGACGGTTTTCTTCGGTGTCGGCGCAGTTGCTTTTGGCTTCGAGGTTGTTTTTTTTGTCGAACTTGACGAATTATTTTTTGATGCCGGATTGGGCGAACGAAAAATTCCGCTGCTGCTTCCCAAATCCTGTCCGCAGACGTAAATCGGTGAAAATATCAAACCAGCAAAAATAATAAAAAACCCGTATTTGGCGAAAACATTTGTCATAAAAACTCCAAAACTCTATCAATCGGAACGCGCCAGCCGGAAACCTATGATTTTATCCCGCTTCGAAATTTGACTGAAAACCCGAAAAGTAGATGTCGAACCCGAACTGTCTTTAGTCAAACTAAAAGCGCCGCGCACAGCCACGTTGTCTTTCCCAAGTTTTTCTTCGATCTGCTTGGCAATTTCGGGATTTGCCCCTTTATACGCCGAGGCCTTCGTGCTGGTCCATTCCCAAACATTTCCAACCAGGTCCAGAACGCCCCATTTGTTTGCACCGCCCGGAATCGAACCGACCGGCGAAAGCACAAGATCGCGCCGAACCACTGCCTTTCCTTCATCCCAACTGTCACCCCACGGATAAAGATTGTTTGCGCTGCCGTTGCGGGCGGCATATTCCCACTCTTCTTCGGTCGGAAGCCTGTATGTCACCTTGTCGCGCTCCGAACGCCAATCAGTAAATGCTTTGATATCATCAAGATTGACGTATCGCACAGGAATATTGATTTCATTGGTCAAAGGCTTTCCGTTTTCCCAGTTTGAAGGAATCGGATTGTAATTTTTTGCTTTGACAAATTCATAATATTCGCCGTTCGTAACTTCTGTTTTGTCAATCGAAAAGTCTTTTACTTCCGCATCATGTTCGGGGCTTTCAAAAACATCGCTGCCGTTGCGTCCCATTGTGAACTTCCCGCCCGGAATCTTGACCATTTCGGCTTTTATCTGAGGCGGAGTCTGGCTGTTTGAATTTGAATTACCCGACGAAATATTGGTATTGCCGCCTGTTTTTCCGCCGAACGCTCCGAGCATATAAGCTCCAAACAACCCACCTGAAATAAGTATCAATAGCCCTCCAATTCCAATAATTGCTAAAATTAAAGGTGAAAGCTTACTCTTTGCCGGCGGATGTGAAACCACAAACCCGCTTTGCTGTCCGGTCTGAAAGCCTTGCTGGTTGGCAGTTTGCTGCATTTGGATCTGCGAATTTATCGGCGCGACCGAATAACTTTGCTGCATTTGCGGCTGCGACATCTGCGAAATATTCTGTTGGGAATGCTGCAGTGCGGGCATCGTTTCCGATGGGCGCGGAATACTGCCCGTTCCCTGAACCAGCGTCACGACAACTTGCTGCGGTTTTCCGTCGCACATCACTTCGCTTTCCCAATCCTGAAAACCATCGCGGCTGACGCGAAGCCGATGATTCCCGCTCTGAACACCTTCGAGCAGAAGCCAGCCGTCCGGTTTCGTCTCACCGACCGCAATATTATCAACAAAGACCCGCGATTGCGGCGGGTTTGTCAAAATTCTGAGTTGCGAGACAGGCAGTGACGAATTGGTCACATAGCCGAGCGATGAAATATTTTGCGAAGCCGAGTGGACGGCTTTGGTTAATTCTTCAACCAATTGTTCGACGGTTTGCGTGCGTGTTTCGCGATTTTTCTCGATCGAATGCCGAACGGCGTATTCAATCTGCGGCGCGACCTTGATATCGAAACTGGCAAATGACGGCGGCGCGTCCGACAGATGCTTTTTCATAATCGCCGGAATCGAAGAGCCCTTAAACGGCACATCCCCCGCGAGCATCTGAAAAAGCAT
>JANLTD010000448.1:0-5051 GCA_031362765.1 Acidobacteriota bacterium
AAAAACAACGGCAAGATCCAGGAGTTATACGAGCTCTTGACAGGCTTGCCCGTTCAGGTATTCGGCTTGAATTCTATTGAGAACATCTTTGAACCGGAAGAAACCGGCAAGACATTTGCCGAGAACGCCTCTTTGAAAGCTAATTCCTACGCCGTGCAAACCGGGTTTTGGGCGTTGTCGGATGATTCCGGTTTGGAAGTTGAGGCACTCGGCGAAGCACCCGGAATATATTCTGCCCGTTATGCCGGAGAAAAAGCGTCCGATCACGACCGAATTACCAAGCTGCTCGACGAAATAGCGGAAACCCGCGACGAAATGCGCCGCGCCAGATTTGTCTGCGCGATGGCGGTCGCGGACGAAAGAGGCGCGATAAGGTTTATCGCAGAAGGAGTTTGCAACGGAAAGATCGCCTTAAGACCGGGCGGAACAAACGGATTCGGCTATGATCCGATTTTCATTCCCGACGGCTTTGAGCAAACATTCGGTGAACTTTCTTCTGATATTAAGCATAAAATCAGCCATCGCGCCCGCGCAATTGAAAAAATAATGCGTTTTTTGCGCAGTTTTACAGCACATGAACTTGACCAATGACTTTTTCGCCTGTAAAATTCGGCACTTGAATGTGTTTCTTGAATGAAACGAAATCATATTTCGGGGCGTGGCTCAGCCTGGTAGAGCGCTCGGTTTGGGACCGAGAGGTCGGATGTTCGAATCATCTCGCCCCGACCAATCAGTTATCATCGGTTGGGAACTAATTTGCCCCTATCGAATTTGCAATTATGCAAACAAACTTGTTCAATTAATTAAGTAAAGTAGTATTATTCACAATAACTTTGGAGGTTACATATACATTATGGCTAAATTAACGCAAACGGAAATCGTCAACAACTTGGCGGACAAAACAGGATTGAAAAAAACCGAAGTAAAAAACTTCTTCGACGCGCTGGCTGGCTTGGCAACAAGCGAAGTCAAAACAAACGGAGAATTTACTCTTCCGGGTTTCGGCAAATTGGTTAAAGCAACTCGCAAAGCGCGCGAAGGCCGCAATCCGGCGACCGGCGACCCAATCAAAATTCCTGCGAAAACAACCGTTAAATTCCGCCTTGGCAAAGCATTGAAAGATGCCGTCAGCTAAACCGGATCTTATGATTCCCGCGTTTTATGAACGACCGACGAACTGCATAGTTCGTCGGTCTTTTTTGCGGCTCAATCCCGTGTTAATAAAAAATTAACAAATCTTAAAAAAAAATGGTGACAAATTATTTTTTTTCTGATAGCATAACCTTACATTCGTTGAAAAACAGCCGACAGATTTAAAATTTATCGCAACTTAAAGGTTACAGATTTCAACTAATCTGTGATAGATCGCAAATTATATGGAGGGATTTAACGAAGTTCGTTGCCTTTGGCAACAAAGGGGTTTTATAAATAGATAGTTCCAATGAAGGAAGGAGAAGAATATAAAGTGGCAGCAACAAAACAAATGACTTTGCAGGAAAGAATCTTGCAGATCGATCATATACAGGCACGCCGTTTCGCCAAATTAGGCGGCGCGGCATTAGAGATCGCAACCGAAGGCATCATCAGACATCTGAGGGCTTGTGCCCGAATGGATGTAAATCCTGACGCTTCCGCCGTGCGCGAGATCATTGACGACGCATTAAATGGCCGAAGAGTCTTTGCCGAAACGTCAAATGACCTTTTAGCCGCCTAAGTTTTACCATTATATTTTTTAGTAATATTTTTTGACCGCCTTGTTTTTGGCGGTCTTTTTTTGTCGGTTGGTTGTTCCTGGTTGGCTGCTCGTTGAAATTGGCAGATCAGCCCCGAACAACCGACCACGAACACCGAACTATTCTCTTAATCTGACCTGAAAGAGCGTATATGCCGGAAAACTTGCGATCAATTCCCTTTTGTACCATTTATCAATATTCGCAAAATCAGGCTGCCAATCGGCCGGCACCACCAAATAAGATAGAATCGTCGCGGGCGATGATCGAGGGTTAAAGTTTTTGATGTATTCGCCGTAGATACGCACTTCACCGTCAATCTCGCCATAGGTCAGCGGTTTGTATGCGGAGTTCAGACGGTCGGTGTGCCGGCCCCAACCAAAGAGCGCAATGATCGACACAAAATCGCCTTTTGTTTTCATCGCATCGGCAAGGTATTCGGTGTCAACACCTTGGAAATAGAGATATTGATAATAACGCTCCTTGTTTTCCTGCCATGTTACGCCGGCGAAAACGTGCTGATGCCGCGCCCAGAGAACCGATTGCGGCGCAATGGCCGGCAAATCGTCGCCTTCGAGCATCGAAAACGGCATTATCACTGTTTTATGCGTATCGCCATTCGTGACAGCGAGTTCAGTCAAACGCCGTGCAACATCCATTCCCTTGTCTCGCTCGATGTTTGCATCGTCAAGAACGCGTACCGTGTAATGACATTCGACAAAGCCCCAGACGACCGCCAGCAGAGCGACAAATACGATCAAGCCTTTCGCCGCCGGCTTCTTAAATATTTCGGTTTTCTTTAACAGGATGCCGATTGCCGCGACGAGCGAAAGCGCGGCGACATAATTGCCGATAAAAACCTGATAATGAATCGGCTGCAGCGAGCGTCCCGTGATAATTTGCTGATTGAAAACTATCAAAGGCACAAGGGCAAACGAAACAGCGAAAAGCGTCTCGCGTTCGTGCAAAGATATTTTCTTAAGCGCCACACCCGCGATTATGATCAGAAGCACAAAAATGCTGATATATTCCGGGACACGCTGCAGATCGGGCGCGTGAGTTAAAACCAGCAGCTGCACATCGTCCATCGTATGCGAACGGTTCGACAAAAGAATCGCGTAAGGAATCAGCGAAAGCAGGCAACCGAATCCGATCGCGACGAAGGCTTTGAAATCCTTCCAAAATCCTTCGGGACGAGCGATTACCCACAAAATAGACAAACAACCGAGCCACGCGGCGGCGGTCGTCCATGTATAAAAGTAAGAAAAGTTGGTAAAGGCAAAACAAAGCGCGGCGAGCACACAATAAATGATCCTTTTGCGCAGATCTTCCGTATTGACCATCAACCAGACAAGTGCGATCATCGCCAGAAAAAACGGAAACGGCATCGCCGGCACATATCGGCGAAACGCCGGAAAATATGGATATGAATAACTGAAATCGAGAATCTCGCCGATTGCGCCTTCACCCGCCGCAAGCGCACCTCCGGCCAGGACAACAAGGCTTCCCATCATTGCATAGACTGAATCGCCCGTTAAGCGTCCGATCAGCCAAAACGCTGCGAGAGCCGCTAAGAATCCCGCTAACGCGCCCGCGATCGTCATTGCCCAGGGCGTACCGATGCCAAAGACGCGCGCCGGAATCGCGATCAGATACGGCGAAGCAAACTGGATCGAAAACAAAGATTCCGGCTGCGGTTTACCGGGTTCGTCATCGCGCCCGGTGTAAGGGTCGTTGCGCCGCGGTCTGCCGTCCATCAATGCCTTGACGTAAGCGGAATACGCCACTTCGTCAATGTCATTATAAGCATAGTGCCCTTGCCAATCATTGCCGCGCAAATACCACATCTTAAACTGCGGGTATAGCGTAAAGATTGCTAAAAAAAGTCCTGCGATGATGCCGAAACGCCAAAGTAATTTCATAAATTAGAGTCGAGAGTCAATGAAGTTCTCAGACAAAAGACAAAAGCAAGCACAGATTAGCACAAATGAAAGACAGATGAAAAAATCGCGCCCAATTTTTGAACTCTCGACTCTGGACTCTCGCCTCTCGACTGATTAGAATTAATGGATATGAGCTTAAAAGATAAAATAGTCTCCGATATGACCGCCGCGATGAAGGCAAAAGACACGATTCGGCTTTCGACACTGCGAATGGCAAAGGCGGCCGTTATGAACGAGGAAAATAAACGAGGCATCGGCACGGTTCTGACCGACGAGGAAGTTTCCAGGATATTGCAGTCGCTCGTCAAACAGCGCAAGGATTCAATCGAACAATTCACCAATAACGGCCGCATCGAGCTTGCCGAAAAAGAACAGTCTGAACTCTCCGTTTTAGAAGAATATCTACCGCAAGCCGCTTCGGCGGACGAAATCGCGGCGGCCGTTGTGGCGGCAATCGCTGAAACAGGTGCGTCTTCAATGAAGGAAATGGGTTTGGTGATGAAAGCCGCACTCGCCAAACTCGCGGGTAAAACCGCGGACGGCAAGATGGTTAGCGAAACCGTCAAAGCAAAACTTTCTTAACTAACTGATATTACGCGATGTTTGATCTTAACCCGCGGAGCGCGTGTTAGCGTGTATTTGAGCGGAGAGATATGAAAAGATTTGTCCGAACCCGTGAAACGGGTAACAGAAGCGGAATCTGTCGCTATCTGCAATAGCAAATCAATTATCGTCGTCATTCCCGTGGCTTGCGATACGGGCAGCGAAGCGGGTCACCGTCGCCATCTTCGCTGGCTGAAAACTAAAATCCCATAACATCAGTCAACTACTTACGAATTTAAGATTTTGGGATAGAAGTACTCGCGCTTAAATGAACACAGTTAAACTTCAGATAATCGTTGGTTGATTGAACCGGTTCGCGGTTCATTATCTCGTATAATTCGTTTTCGTATTCAAATTTGACGCCCGTATTGAGATTAACTGTTTTTTCAGTTATTTTGACGTTGAACGCGGTAATGACCTTGCCTAACACCAAACTGCGGGATTCGGGTTTATTAACCAGTTCATCCTCGGTGAATTTCAATCTTTCCATATATCTAAACTACCACGAATTGCGATATTTTGCATTTTAAAAAGCGTATTTTACGAACATCAAACAGGTCAATCCGGCACATTGGTTTTCCGCCGACGCGCCAAGCATTGCGGATTGACTGCCGACCGTTCCGATTAACACTCAAAATCCGTATATTTCAATCAATTGTGCCCCCGACTTTCGGGCGTGACTTCTGCATCTTTAACCGAAGATATTCCGCACCTTGTCCATAAACGATTCGTCCTGAAATTCGGTGTCTTCGATCTCAGCGAGCTGTTCCAAGAG
>JANLTD010000452.1:0-6623 GCA_031362765.1 Acidobacteriota bacterium
GCAGTTTCGCCGCCGCTTTGGCCGTTTTGCTCTTCGCCGCAATTGGTTTCGGTTATTGGTTTGTGGCGATTCGAAGCGCAACCGCGAAACAGATCGACTCGATCGCCGTAATGCCATTCGTCAACGACAGCGGCAACCCGGACGCGGAATATCTCTCGGACGGAATGACCGAAACCTTGATCAGCAGCCTGTCGCGAGTGTCTGGCCTGAACGTCAAAGCCCGTGAGGCGGTCTTCCGATATAAAGGTAAGGGAAAGGACGCTCAGACCATCGGCAAAGAACTAAACGTTCAGGCGATCCTCAACGGCCGCTTTTCTCAACGCGGTGACCAGATCACATTGACCGTCGAACTTATGGACGCCCAAACGGAGAACGTTATCTGGAGCGAACAGTACAGTCGAAAACAGATCGACCTGATCACACTCCAGGGCGAGATCGCCCGCAGTGTTTCCGCCAAGCTCAGGAGCGGGCTCTCGGCTTCGGAAGTAGCAAAGGTCACTAAGAAACCGTCCGACGATCTTGAGGCATATAAATATTATATGTTGGGACAATTCTACGTGAAAAAACGTGACCCCGAGAACCTTAAGAAAGCGGTCGTCCAATTCAATGCGGCCATTGAAAAAGACCCCAATTACGCTCTGGCATACGTTGGGCTCGCCGGTGCTTATGCCCTTATGCCGGAAATTATGATGGCTCGGACGAGCGAAACTTCGCCCCAAGCCCGGGAATATGTGAATAGAGCCCTCCAGATAGACGATTCGCTTGCCGAAGCACACACCGCATTGGCTGGGATCGAAATGAACGAGTGGAACTGGGAAGCGTCGGAAAGAGAATATAAGCGAGCGATCGAATTAAACCCCAATTACCCGGGCGCCCATAGCCAGTATTCTCGTTTGTTGCGCTACACGGGACGCCTGGACGAAGGCCTCGCCGAGATAAAGCGTGCGAGTGAACTCGACCCGATGAATTTGGTAATTCTGGCTAATGTCGCCCAAGCTTACATGTCACACGGCGATCTGGATCTGGCTGTGGAACAGGCCCAAAAGATAATCGAAATGGACCCCGGTTTTTATGGCGGACATATGGTGTTGGCCGACGCGTATTTTAGCCAAGGCCGGATCGACGAGGCCATTGCAGAAGCAAGAATACTAGTCGAGATGCTACAGCGGCGAGGCGGAGCACTTGCGATGCTAGGCGCGTTTCAAGCGAAAGCGGGAAATCTGACGGAGGCCCGGGCAATAGTCAAAGAGCTCGAAGAGCGGTCAGCCAAAGGCGAGGATACCGAATCTTGGATAGCGTTCATTTACGCACAATTGGGCGATAACGACAAGGCTTTCTATTGGCTCGAAGCAGCTTTTCAAAAACACAGTACCTCGATGGGGGCGTTACGGGTGGAACCTGCATTTGAATCTCTCCGCAGCGACCCGCGTTTCAACGATCTGCTGCGACGAGTGGGTTTGCCGGAATGAATTTGAAAGAAAGGATAGGAATTAGATAATGCTATAATTACTGACGGAGATTTTTTATGTGGAACGAAACAAAACAGTTACAGCTAAACGAACTGCAACGGCGTGAATTGGAAAATTCGTTGACGGCGGAAGAAAATCAAATGCTCGAAAAATTGCTCTCGGAATTAGAGCAAGCCGAATGGCAGACCTTGAATCCCGCGCTTGAGCGTGAACGTGAAGAACAAAGCCTTTTGCAAAAAGAAATCAGCCACACCGAAACGCAAAACGCCGTGCTGACCGCCATTGCTTCGCGTCAAGATGATTTAGTCAATCGAGCCGCCACGCAATTAAACAGTTTGCGAACCGAACACCAAGCCTTAAAAAATGAACGTGAGGGAGTTTTACACGAATTGGCCGCTTAATTGAAAATGACTGAATCTGAAATCCGCCAAGCCGTCCGCCGTGCCTACAACTTTGCTTGTAGTTATTGCGGTGTCCGCGAAGAAGATGCGGGAAGCAAACTTGAATTAGACCATTTCAAACCTCGTTCACTTGGCGGTGGTGAGAAACAGGAAAATTTCATCTAACGCGATTACGGCTCAATCGCCCGCCATTAGTTGCCTTGCGTCGGGCGCGAATGGAAAACGCTCGTTTTCGGGAAGAATTACAGCAATCGCAAGCCGCGCAAAAAGACTTAACTGAACATTTACAAAGACTTGACGGAGAAATTGAACGCCTTTACGAAGAAATCAGCCGCCTATTAAAGAAATAAAGATGAAGCTGGAAATTTAACCGATGAACCGCGAAGATTATCAAAAAGTCAAACAAATCTTTCAATCCGCGCTTGATGTTGCTCATGGCGAACGAGCCGGTTATCTCAACGAGAAATGTTCCGATAATCCACGCATTCGCCGCGAGGTTGAAAAATTGCTCGATTCTTTTGAAAGCGATTATCTCGAACAACCCGCCATCGGAAAATTTGCGGAAACAATTGTCAGCAGTAAGCTGGCGGTCGGGCAACTCATCGGACATTATAAGATCCGCGAAAAGATCGGCTCCGGCGGCATGGGCGAAGTTTATCTCGCCGAAGATTCAACGCTCGACCGCCACGTCGCGATCAAGATCCTGCCGCGTGAATTTACCGAAGATGCGGAACGGGTACGCCGTTTTGTTCGCGAGGCCAAATTCGTTTCCTCACTCAATCACCCTAACATCGTCACGATTCACGAGATCGGACAGTCGGACGGACAGCATTTTATTGCCGCCGAATATATCGAAGGCGAAACTCTGCGCGAGCATTTGAAACGCGAGAGACTTTCGCTGCCGTCAGTGCTTGAAATTTCGATTCAGATCGCGTCGGCGCTCGAAGCGGCGCACGGCGCGGGCATCATCCACCGCGATATCAAACCCGACAACATTATGATTCGCCCCGACGGGCTTGTTAAGGTTCTGGATTTCGGGATCGCCAAACTAATCGAGCAAATGAGAGATACAAACGGCGCGCAGACGACGGCAGCGGCAACCGAAGGGACAACGCCGGGAATGCTTGTCGGGACAGCGAATTATATGTCGCCCGAACAGGCGCGCGGACTGGAGATCGACGAGCGCACGGATATTTTCAATTTCGGGATCGTCTTGTATGAAATGGTTTCGGGCAAACGCGCGTTTGAAGGCGCGAACACGATGGATGTGGTCGGCGCGATCCTGCACAAAGAACCGTTGCCCTTAAACCAGATAATGCCGGAATTGCCGGAAACGATCGAACGGATCACGGTCAAGTCACTTAAGAAAAACCGCACCGAGCGTTATCAAACGGCGAAAGACCTGTTGATCGAACTCAAGAATCTGCGGCGGAATCTGGACATTCAGGGTGAACTGGAGCATTCGATCGTCCCGGATCGCAAGGAAACAACGGCCGAATCAGACTCACACACAACGCAAAATGTGACTTCATCGAGTCTCGAATACGCTGTCGCAAAGGTCAAACAGTATAAGTTTGTTTATCTGACGCTCGCCGTCTTGGTTGTTGCCGGAATCGCTTTCGGGATTTACAAATACAGCGGCAGCCAGCCGACCAATATTTCCTTTGAATCGGCAAAAATCACGCGGCTCACCAATTCGGGTAAAGTTACGACTATGGCGATTTCGCCGGATGGAAAGTGGCTGGCTTACGCCAATCAAGACGAAGACCAACAGAGTCTCTGGCTCAAGCAGGTTGCCATTCCCGACAGCAACACCCAAATCGTTCCGCCTGCCGCAGTTACGTATACGGGGTGTGCATTTTCCTCTGACGGCAACTATCTCTATTACACCGTTTTTGAGCAGGGTGCGACTGTTGGCACTTTATATCAGGTGCCGGTGCCGGGCGGAACTGCCCGCAAGCTCTTTACAGACATCTGGAGCGACATAAGTTTTTCGCCTGACGGAAAACAAATTTCATATTTCAATTACATTAGCAAAGATGCGGAAGACAGATTGATGATCGCCAATGCGGACGGCACAGAACCGCGTCAAATGGTGGTGCGGAAAGGAAATGAAATGTTCATATCCGGCGCCGGCGCCGAAAGTCCCGCGTGGTCGCCGGACGGGAAAACCATTGCGACCTCGGCAGGTGTCGTAGATCCGCGCTCGTGGAGTGTGGCAACAGTTTCCGTGGCAACGGGCGAGATCAACTTTTTTAGCTCGCAAAAGTTTGACCAAACCCGTGATTTGAACTGGCTCGCTGACGGCAAAAGCATCTTAATTCTCGCTAGAGAAAATATCGGGCAACCGAAAAACATCTGCCAGATTTCGTATCCGTCGGGAGAAGCAAAAAAAATCTCCAACGATTTGAATGGTTATGAGGCAATGAGTCTCACGGCGGATTCGAATACTTTGGCGGCGGTGCAGGTGCTTGAGACGAGCAATATCTGGACAACCCCGATAAAGGACCCGGCAAAGGCGAAGCAAATTACATCCGGTAGCGATGCAAATTATTCGCCGTCGTGGACACCCGACGGGAAGTTGGTCTATTCACGAAATTTCGGTGGCAAGATTGACCTTTACGTAGTTGATTCGCAGGGAGGAAGCCCGAAACAACTGACTTCCAACGCCGGAGCGAATTTTTCTCCGACAGTTTCACCAGATGGACGATTCATTGTTTTCGTTTCGACTCGAACGGGACTTTCTCTTTGGAGAATTGATATAGACGGCGGCAGTCCAAAGCAGTTGACCAATGCCAGAGACATCAATCCGAGTTTTTCGCCTGACGGACGAGAAATCATCTTTAGCAGGTTTTTGAACAAAATCACAATCTGGAAGATTTCAATCGAAGGCGGCGAGCCGGTTCAGCTAATTGATAACGTAAAAAGTGGCAACCAAAAGCCTAAATACTCGCCTGACGGAAAGCAATTCGCCATAGCTTATCGGGATGAACAAAAATCCCCGATTAAATTGACCATTTTCCCGTCGAGCGGCGGCTCGCCGATAAAATCGCTCGATTTACCGCCAAATGCGGATTTAGAATCAGCGCAGTGGATGCCGGACGGACTCTCGATAGCCTACGTCATAAATAAAGGCGATATCGGAAATATCTGGACGCAGCCACTGGGCGGCGGCACGCCAAAACAGATCACAAATTTCACCAGCGAAAAAATCTGGTCATTCGATTTCTCCCGCGACGGAAAACAAATCGCCATCGCCCGCGGAACATCCACGAGCGATGTCGTGCTAATCAGCGGGATCAAAAAATAGCGGCGGGATAGGCGAGGTGCTATTCTGCCGCGAGGCAAGGATAGATCCGCTGAAAAGAATTGGTTTGCCGGAATAAATTTGAAACCGGAACTAATGGCGGTTGTAATATGACTAAAAATAAAACCATATTGGTCAAAGGAACAGAAATTACCATTTCCAATCGTAACGAGTTTGATTACATCTCTTTGACTGATATTGCGAAATACCGAAACACGGTCGAACCGTTTTCTGTAATTAACAATTGGATGCGAAGCAAAAGCACGATTGATTTTATCGGTTTGTGGGAAAAATTAAACAATCCGGGTTTTAAACCCGTCGAATTCGAGAGGTTTAGAAATGAAGCGGGCAATAATTACTTTGTGCTTTCTCCGCAAAGATGGATTGAAAATACAAATGCCGTCGGCATAATTTCAAAATCAGGACGCTACGGCGGGACTTTTGCTCATAAAGATATTGCCTTTGAATTTGCTTCGTGGATCTCGTCGGAATTTAAGTTGTACTTGATAACTGAATTTCAACGGCTCAATGACGATGAAAACAGCCGTCTAAATCTCGAATGGAATTTACAGCGAACCCTCGCAAAGATCAATTATCGAATTCATACCGACGCGATCAAAGAAAATCTGATTCCGGCAGAACTTTCCAAATCGCAAATCAATCTTGTCTATTCAAGCGAAGCCCATCTTTTGAATATGGCTTTGTTCGGCAAAACCGCGAAACAATGGCGTGATGAAAATCCTGATTCAGATGGAAATATCAGAGATTTTGCATCAATCGAACAATTGGTTATTTTGTCGAATATGGAGAGTATCAACGCGATATTGATTCAGCAAGATTTACCGCAAAGCACTCGATTACAACAACTTAACGCGATTGCAATAACGCAAATGACTTCTTTGATGAATAATTCAAACCTCAAAAAATTGAAATGAGTGTAAAATTCATTATTGCAAGTGAAACGGAGCAACCTTGCTTGAATGTCCCGCGAGTGAGGAAACAAAAACCGGAATGTTGGGAGTTACGGATTTAACCGATGAACCACGAAGATTATCAAAAAGTCAAACAAATCTTTCAATCCGCGCTTGATGTTGCGCCGGATGAACGAGCCGAATATTTGAACGAGAAATGCTCCGGTAAAACCGTCATCCGCCGTGAAGTCGAAAAATTGCTCAATTCTTATGAAAGCGATTATCTCGAACAGCCCGCCGTCGGAAAATTTGCGGAAACAATTGTCAGCAGTAATTTATCAATCGGGCAAGAAATCGGACATTATAAAATCGTCAAAAAAATCGGTGCGGGCGGAATGGGCGAGGTTTATCTCGCCGATGACCGGGATCTCGCCCGGCAGGTCGCGATCAAGATCCTGCCCCGTGAATTTACCGGCGACGCCGAACGTGTACGCCGTTTTGTTCGCGAGGCCAAATTTGTTTCTGCTCTCAACCA
>JANLTD010000420.1:0-2091 GCA_031362765.1 Acidobacteriota bacterium
AAACCCGTCGAAGTTCTTTTTGTGGCGGACGCGATGACCGGACAAGACGCGGTTCGCTCGGCTGAAGAGTTTCATAAACGAGTTGGGATTACCGGCATTATTTTGACCAAAATGGATGGTGATGCTCGCGGCGGCGCGGCCTTGTCAATCAAACAGGTCATCGGTCAACCTGTCAAATTTGTCGGGGTTGGCGAAAAATACGATGCGATCGAGCCTTTTTATCCCGACCGCATCGCGCAGCGAATTCTTGGAATGGGCGATGTTCTGTCGCTGATCGAAGAAGTTCAGGGCAAGATTGACGAGGAAGAAGCGCAGAAGCAGTTCCAGAAAATGACGAGCAATCAGTTTACGCTCGAAGATTTTCGCGCACAGCTCGGACAATTCAAAAAACTTGGCTCGATGTCGAAATTGATGAAGATGCTGCCCGAACAAATGACCGGCGGAATGTCGCTTTCCGATGAGCAATCGGAACAGGTTGAAAAACAAATGAAGCGCACCGAAGCGATCATTGACTCGATGACAAGAGCCGAACGCAACAATCATAAGATCCTTGATGCGAGCCGCAAAACACGCATTTCCAATGGTTCGGGTTCGACCATTGCCGATGTCAACGGACTTATTCGCCAGTACGAACAGATGAAAAAAATGATGTCGCAGATGAATCGCGGCGGAATGCTTTCGAAACTTGCCGGTAAAGCGATGGGCGGACTCGGCGGCGGTTTAGGCGGACTCCTCGGCGGCGGCGGCGGACTCGGCGGAATGTTCGGCGGCGGCGGCGGACAAGAAGAATTTGATAACGGTTACGAAGAAACGAAAGATTCTTTGTCAAAGAAACTTAGAAAGAAGAAAAGACACAAAAAAAGACGTTAGTAGTTGGTGGGCAGTGGTCAGTGGTCAGATAATTCTGATTTAACTGACCACTGACCACTGATCACTGACCACTATTAAAAATTATGTTAGCAATTAGTTTAATGAGAATGGGCTCAAAGGGGAAACCTTTTTATCGCCTCGTGGTAAAGGAAAAGCGTTCAAAACGCGACGGAAAATATTTGGAGAATGTCGGAACTTATAATCCGATGACCAATCCGGCGGAAGTCAAATTGGTACACGATCGTATTCAATACTGGATCGGTGTCGGCGCCCAACCGACCGAAACAGTCGCGAGTTTGATCAAACACAATCAACCTAAGAGTGAAGAGTAAAGAGTTGAGAGTGGAGAGAAAAAACTTCTACTCTCTACTCTCTACTCTCCACTCTCTACTAACTATTATGAAAGAAGCCGTTGAAAAAATCGTCAAAGGACTTGTCGGACAACCGGACGCGGTCGAAGTGTCGGAATTTTCCGACGGAAAGACCGTGAGAATCGAAGTGCGCGTCGGCGAAGGCGATATGGGACGGCTCATCGGGCGCGAGGGCCGCACCGTCAAGGCGATTCGCAGTCTGCTTTATTACGCCGGACAAAAGCAGGGCAAACGGTTTCAGCTCGACATTGTTGAGTAATCTGCGAGTTTAGATTTGAGCGTTTAGCGATATGAACGAAGAATTGGTCGCTGTTGCAAAAATCACTAAATCGCGAGGACTTCACGGCGAATTGGTCGCCGATGTTCTGACTGATTTTCCGGAACGTTTTGATGATCTGCAAACGGTCATCGGGCTTTTTCCGAATGGGGAACGGCGCGAATTGAAAATTGAAAGATTTTGGTTTCAAAAGGGCAGAATTATATTAAAATTCGCCGGATTTGATTCAATCGAAACGGCGGAATCTTTGCGGGGCGTAGAGGTTTGTGTTCCCGAATCGGAAGCTATCGAACTCGACACGGACGAGTTTTTCGATTGGGAATTGACAGGCTGCGAAGTCGAAACCATCGAAGGCGAAAAGATTGGCGTTGTGAAAGAATTGATGCGCACCGGCGGCACGGAAATTTTAGTCGTCACGGGTGCCGAAAAAGAATATTTGATTCCGTTTGCCGAAACAATTTGCACGGAAGTTGACGTAGAAAATAAATTGATTCGGGTAGATTTGCCTGATGGATTGTTAGATTTTTGATTGGAGCGCTGGGCGGGCTCGCTTGCAGGTTCGTTCGAGCGAAG
>JANLTD010000422.1:0-1624 GCA_031362765.1 Acidobacteriota bacterium
TGCGATCTGTTTTTCGACGGAAGACAAAACAGAAGGCAAACAAATCAACTTCGCGGCGCAAGCCTTCATCGAGATTCGATTTTGAAGCGAATTTGACGGCTTCTTTTGATAATTGCAGGGCAATCGGTGCTTTTTCGGCGATTTTATTGGCTAGTTCCATCGTTTTGGTTTCAAGCTCCGCCAACGGATAAACATGATTTACCAAACCGAATTGTAAAGCCGTCGGCGCGTCGATCATATCGCCCGTCAAGATTATCTCCATCGCCCGACCTTCACCGATGAGACGCGCTAATCTCTGTGTTCCGCCGCCTCCGCACATAATTCCAAGATTAATTTCGGGTTGGCCGAACCGCGCATTTTCGCTTGCGATGCGAAGATCGCAAGCCAATGCCAATTCGTTGCCGCCGCCCAGACAAAATCCGTTGATCATCGCAATAACGGGTTTCGGAAAAGTATCTATCGAATTAAAAAATGTCTTTTCGTGAAATAAGTTACGCTGCGTGACGGGCGTTTGACCGGCAAATTCCGAAATATCGGCGCCCGCGATGAAGGATTTTTCGCCCGCGCCGGTGATGACGACCACACGCACCGAATCATCTTTTCGTAATTCATCGAGCGCGGCAACGCCTTCCGTGTGGACTTTTGAATTTAAAGCGTTTAATTTGTCCGGACGATTAATTGTTATGATCGCGACTCTTTCGTGTTTTTCAATCAGGATAGTTTCGTAATTTGGCATAATTTTTAAAGGGAAAAAGTGAAAAAGTAGAAAAGTTTTGCTGCCTTCTTATTCAACAAACTTTTTCCCTTTTTCACTCTTTCACTCTTTCACTCTTATTCTTCCTCGCCCTGATCATCAGCAACCCACGCGACGAATAGACGAAGCCAGTTTTCTTTCGATTCAACAATTTCCACCCCGATCCGCGATGTGCCGTGAACCGCCGGCGAAACCCGCACAACCCGCGCTTTGACTTCGACCGGAACGCCGTCGGGACGATGCGAACGAAGATACAGACTCTCGCCGGACGAAACTTTCTGATTCAGATGAAAAAGTGTTCCGGTCGTCGAGATATCGTCGGTTTCGGTCGGTTCGCTCCACGCCGCGCCATCATCCGCACGTCCGGAGACGACAATCGGCAGGCGCAATGCCATCCGCAAAGCAAAGCGTTTTTCCTCAAATTGAGGCGACAAGGTGGTAGCCATTACAAATCAAAAGCAGTGAATTAAGATACATAAAACTCGAACAGTTTAACACGAAAAACTTCAAAAGCTATAAACGATTTGACTTACTTTCTAAATCAGAAATAAATTCTTGCCTTGTAGAATTAGTTTTTGAGTCGGATTCGACTAACTTATACGATAAGTTATACTATAGGCATCAGTAAAAATGCTATATCTAAAAACAATTTTTTGAATATTTGTTACTAACGGAGATTCTATAGTTTTTATGCCAGTTACCGAAATTAATAAAAAAGTTGTGATCCTCGGCTCGGGTCCGGCGGGTTTGACGGCCGCTATTTACGCTTCACGGGCACAACTCGAGCCGCTTGTCATTGACGGACCGCAACCCGGCGGACAATTGACGATTACAACCGATGTTGAAAATTATCCGGGCTTTGCCGATGGG